>CAISWS010000369.1 GCA_903889265.1 uncultured Bacteroidota bacterium | reverse complement strand
ATAACCTTATGTGAACCCTCAATAACACCCAGACACCCGTTTTTTTCGTCGGTATCAACCAGTGATATCCAGGCGGCGATGCTACGAAATTCATCCTCGTTTACGTAAGTCCAGTCAGAATGCAGGGGCATAAAGTAATCATTCATGCCATGCTTTATCATCAGGTTTCCAAAAATGGGTTTGTAGTTTTCCAGAAAAGGCTCCAGCTTAGGGAAAACCACTTTGGTAATAGTATCGTTAACCTGGCGTTTATAATCTATTTCGTTACTGAAATGCGAGGTGTGGAAGGGTTGGCCATACTGTTCTTTGTGCTGTAAATAAACATTATTCAGCTGCAGGATATCCGCGGCATCAAGCAGGGGTATTTCAACATATCCTTTGTTTTCAAAGTTTTTCTGGAGCGTAGTATCTTTAAAAATATTTCTCATGGATATATGCCCAATCTGGCTGTAACATTTTTAACTAAATACTAACGGCGGTAAGCTTTGGCAATCTGAAACTAAAGATAATATCAATATGGCTCATTTTTCTCTTTTAATTTATAATCAAAAGGAAGGGAAACCGAATAACCCATTCCGTATTTAGCTTCTACACAATAAGTGCCAGCATACCTTACCTTCAAGCTTTTACCAGTGGCCAGTGGTGTTATCTGGGTTTTGTTAGGCCCGTCTAACCGGTACCAGGTCCAGCCTTCTTCCATAGGGCCATCGGCGTAAAGTGTACTGCCTCTTAAAGTGATTTTTGGCCTTGGTGGCCTTGGCCAGTCGTTTAGCACATGAACTTTATAGGCATAAACCAGATAGGGTAACTGGTAGTTAGCTATAATGCTATCTGCCTTGTTGCCGTACTCGGCAAAAGTTCGGTAGTCTTGCTCATTGTTGTCCTCAGGGAAAATGCCATAATTGAGTATATAATTACCATTTTCAAGCAAATTGCAACTCCCCTGGCCCAAACCAATGTATTGTTTACGAGCGTAGATATTTCTCACCAGTTTAACCTTATTGGTTCTTTTGTCCATCTCAAAAACAACTCCTCCTGCGTGGGGATACTCCTCTTCACCCAGCGAATAAATGCTGTAGGTGGCGGATGTATCATTGTCCTTCAGTAAATTGAAATCGTGAACAGAATACCACCGGATGGTGTCTTTACCGGAAATAATAGGGATATCGGGGAAGTCAATGTGCCAGATAACGTGACCATCTTTCCGAGATATCTTACCAATGCCAACAAAACGCATGCTGTATAAAATATCACCATCGTAATCAAAAAAAGCAGAAGTAAGGCGCGACCATTCTATAGCTTCATGATCAGAAGCCGAGAACGACCTGCTTTTAAGACTTTCTTTAAATTGAAAGATGTTAGGGTCGAGATGTTTAAGCGGGTTCCATGAAAATATAACCTGGTTATTGGCATTCAGTATTTCAAGAATATCGAACCTGGAGCGCACGGTGCTGTCTTTCTCATCGCCCGAGGCTTTGCGAAGGTCAAGCACCGTATCTGTTTTAATATCCACTAACCTTTCGTGTTTGCTGTTGCTACGGAAATCGTGGTAGTATAAAGCGCTTTTGCCTGTGCTTTTTACTGTATCAATGGGCTCCATTTGTTTGTTTAAAATAATATAACCCGCACCATCGGCCGCTTTTTCCTGACCAATTTTGGTAAGCGTTAACTCTTTAAAAAACGAAAACTGGCCGCAATCAACTTTGGGGTCAAAAACAAAATAAAGACGCCACAAGTGGTTAATGGTATCTATCCGGTACATGCTGTCAGAATATAATGGAGCAGTAGAGTACCAACGCGGAGGCCATGGAGAAGAGGCATCTGTTATTTCAACCGTGTTACAGTACAATTGAGTTTGATTACCCTTAAACCGGCGCATATCAAAGGTGCTCAGCAAAAACGAAACGGAGGTATCTTTAAATAATGAGGAGGTAACTACAGGAGGAAGATGTTGAAAATCCTGTGCCGTGGAAGTACCGGTAATACCCAAAAACAGAATAAAAAACCAAAAAGCACTGCGCATACTTAGTAAGATATAAAAGGCCTCTGAAAACGAAGCTATAACAAAGTAAAGTAAACTTTTGGAAATGCACCATGGTGTTACAATCAGGCACAACTAATGAGGGGCGCTTTGTTTTAACAAACTTTGAACCATCTGGTCGTTAGGATTAAATGGCAAAGCTTTTTGCAGGTAAACCCGGGCACTGTCCATTTGGTTTAAGGCTATATAAACGCGTGCTATATTGGTATATGGGGCCGGCTGTGGCGGAAGAGTTGCTATGGCCCGCAAATTTACGGCTATGGATTGGTTGTAATTGTTTATTTTAAAATAGGCGAAGCTGAGTTTATCAAAAGCCTGGTAGCTGCCCAGCGAGTGCCTGGAGGCATACTCTAAGTAAGGGATAGCCTCACTATACTTTCCTTGTTGGTTTAGTATCTCGCCTGCAAATAAGGCCGGGTTTGGGTTGGTTGAGTCAAGCGCCAAAGCCCGTTTAAAGTAGGTGACCGCGCTGTCATTTTCGTTTAAAACATTATAAGCGCGGGCAAGGTCATAGGTTACGTTATAAAATTGAGGGTATAGCTCCAGAGATCTTCTGAAGTGTTGGAGCGCTTCTCTTCTGGATGCCTGTTGGGCAGCAGGGTCGGCTATTTCGTACGATTTCTGCATCAGGTTAAGGGCCAGCAAATTATTTGCCTGGGATGAGTTTTCGACATAGCTGATATCATGCTTTGATAAGGTAGTGTAATCTTTCCAGTCAAAATTTCTTGCAACGGTCATTACCGAATAAAGGCAGAGTATAGCTGCCACTGGGTATTTAAGTCCGTTGGGTAATTTTGCGAAAGACACTTCGGAAGCCGGGATTTTAAATTTAAATAAGGTTATAAGGCCAATTACCAAAACTATGCTCCAGCCTAACGAGGGAATAAATAAAAACCGCTCGCCAAGTTGGCCGGGTATAGGGAAAAAGAAGGTTGAAACGGATGCAATGGATATTAAATATATCATTAAACCAAAACCGATTAACCTGTACCTACGCAGGCAAAATATGGTTAATAAAAAAAGCGCCGCGTAAAGTAAAAGGCCAATGACGGGTATAGTTTGGGTTATATGCTCGGGTTCAATAAACTGGTAGCCATAATAGAACGACATGGGATAAGGGAGTACTACCTTATGGAGGTAAATAAATAAAATTTCGAACGCAGTGCCCAGACGGAGTCCTAGCGGCGAGGTTACGGTTACCGGTTGCTCAACAAAAACGATGGGCCGGTCTACTTTGTCGCTAACTATGTTGGTATTAACCTGTTTGCCAACACTGCTGATTTGTTCCTTTATAGTATATCTGGCAGCAGCAGGACTTAACGGCTTGGCGATGATATTTAAAGACAGGAATGCCGCAATAGCCGATACCTGAAATATGGTAACCAATGTTTTGCTACCCCGTCCCAGCCATAGCGAAATTATAAGCATCAGGGCCAGAATTATTCCATAGTTGTCGGTATAAAGCCCCGTTGAAAAAAAGCCGACTCTTTGAAATTGGAGGAAAGAAGAATAAAGACCTCCGGCAATAAAAATGACTACCATTGGCCAGGTCCAACGCCATCTGTAAGCAATTAGTGCAATTACCCCAACACCCAGTGTTGTTTCCCAGGGCTGTAAAAAGAATAAAGACGCGTATAAAAGCACCGAAGGAATAAATAATTTCCTGTTGCCATAAAATATCTGGTAAACTACGCATAGGGTGAAAAGGTCTGTGAAAACACCAGAGCCCGGGTTATATTTGACAAGGATCACTACCAAACAAACATAAATCGCAATTTGGGCCCACCATTTTGTTCTCTCATTGCCGAAAATTAATAAACCCAAAAGGCCGGCTCCGGTTATAGCTATCAAAAGAGGAAATCCGGTTATGGTACCTATAATAAAAACCATGGCGGTGGCCAGGGTAGCTGCAATAGGTTGGAAAGCAAGATAAGGGCCAAGGTGGAACGTAACGCCGTGAAAGAATTCCTTTAAACTTGCCGGGCCGCTGCTATGAAGCACGTTGTCTGATAGCCCGGAAGGTTTTGCAACAACTGATGCAAAAAATGATTTTAACTGACCGGTTATTTGCCTGAAATGGATGAATGTATATAGCAACATCGTTGCTGCAATCATTCCGGTAGCAATAATCACTTTGTCGTAAAGAAAAGTATTTAATACGATGAAGGTAGCTATTGATAATAGCAGCGAGATGGTTATTACTTTTTTAAAACCGGCATCGGTAAACAAAAGTATAGCCAGTGGAATAATTAAATTGAACGGCAAAACAGACAACTTACTCATTACCGCAGCAATAAAAAATAAAAGCACACCCACTAACCATTTGTTATTTCCATTAACGGCCCTAAGGGCAGCCAGCCAGGTTAAAAGACTAAATAATAACCCCAGTATCTCATCCCTGTTTTTAATGCTGCTTACAACTTCAGTATGGGCAGGATGGGCCACAAAAAGCAAGGTAATACCTAGTGGAATAAGTACGGAGAAGCCAAGCGTAATTTTCTTCAAAACCCTGAAAAGCAAAATACAGCACAGGCCATATAATAATACGTTTATAAAATGGCTTACCGGTGGCTTATCACCAAATATCTGGTGTTCAATGGCAAAGCTTGTTAATACCATGGGCCGGTACTCATAAGCATAGCCCATAGCATCTTTATAATAAGTAGTGGTAAAAATTTCAGGTATAGCCGAAATGCCCTTTGAAGTAAGCCTGTGATTTTTGGTTACCAACTCATCGTCCATGTTATAATCATTGGGAATAGAGTTGGCATATAAGATTGCCGAAAAAGCAAAGATGATTAACTCCCACCGGAATCTTTCGAAAAAAGACCGGGCTTCAGGTTTTTTTGCTTTACTTTCTTTTACAATCTTTTTGGCCATAAACGTCCAAATATAAATAATTAGGTAAACACGCCTTTACATTTCAAATTCAACATTGGAGTTGAAGTTTATTCTCTATTTTCACCAAATGCATTTTTCGTACAAAAATTGCAACAACCGGTTTTTATGAGAGTTAGAATTATCCAGTTTTTCATTGTTATTGGCCTGTTATTAGCGATTGAAACAACAGCTTACTTCTCTCTCCCAGTTGAAAACCGGACACGCAGTTTTTTTATCAATTTTAATCTTTTTCGTTTACAGGGCGACTATGTAGGTTTAAATGGTTTGGGGTTTGATGAAATCGACCCTCTTTTGGGCTGGTCGAGAACAGACCTTTCACTGCAGCAAAAGGGCTATACTGTTGAACATAACTGCATACTTTTAAAAGGTACGCCAAGGAATGGGGCGAAGCCCATTAAGATTTTTATTACCGGTGGCTCAACCACAGATATTGCTTTGTGGACGGAGAACTGGCCAGTACACTTGCATAAAATATTAGAGCAGCGGGGTATATGCGCTGACTTGTATGTGGGAGGTGTTGGTGGTTACAGTTCGGGGCAGGAACTTTTAAAACTGCTTGAAGATGGGATTGAAATTAACCCTGATATTCATATTGCCTATTCCGGGGCGAATGAAGCTTACTCAGATTATGTATCGAGTTATGAGTACAGCCTGTTTCAAAACATTTTAAATCATTCCAATTCAGGCATCTTTCTTCCAAATACTTTGTATGTGATTAGAAATTTTATGCAGATAAATGCCAGGGACCTGGTTTTGAAGCCACATGTGGATGAAGATACTACTAAATCATTTTCATTCTGGAAAAAGAATATGGTAACTATGAATGGGATAGCCACAGCAAATAATTACAGATTTCTGGGCATTTTACAACCGGTGTTGGGTATTGGCCCGCACCAACAGCCCTTGGAAATGAAAAACTATAGCCAGCAAATAGCTGCTTATAAAGCATGGTACCCCAAGGGGATTGATTTCGCGGATAGCCATTCGGGTTATTTGTGTAACATGACTGCAGCTTTCGATTCGATTGAGGATAAAACCTATGTAGACGATTGTCATTTAAATAATAAATACCAGCCACTTATAGCCAAAAAAATATTCGACGAGTTGTTGCAAAGGAAACTTTTGAATGCCCCGTCAGATTAAGGGGGAATATTATTTGATTTTAATAATCCGAAATGGAGTGAAGGTTTCCGGCGCGTTCAACATGACAATGACGGTATGAAGTATAAAAATATATTCCTGGCATTTTGTGCCGTGGCCCTCACTTTGGGAAGTTGTGAGGCCGTGCTGCGATTATTGGGATATAAACCAGGAACATTTAAAAAGCCCGGAGGCTTTGAGCTGGTAGATTCACTTATTCTGTATAAAAATTATACCACCGATGAGGCCGGGATTTATAAATTCAGCCCCTGGGTTTCAGATTCTGTTCCGCTATATTTTGATTTTAAAAGGGAGGGTGTTACCAATTCAAATATTGCTGACAGCCTTTACCCCGTTGATGACCTGAATTATACCTATGCTAACTTTTACAGTTTAGCGCATCCCGGGGCATCCGGTGCGCTGCTCTGGAAAATCAGAAACTGGTTTGAAAAGGAATCAGACACTTCAGAGTTCGCTTCTGCCTATCAACGTGCGTTAATTTGTAAAGCAGATACTGCGGACGACTGGGCAGAAGCAATAGTGGGTTATGTTCAGCATCCATTCAATCAGGAGGGTTTTAGAAGTATTGCATTTAAAACATACAACAGTAAGCGAAAGAAAGTTTTATTACTAGGCGATTCGTTTGCTTATGGCATGTCGGCACAACCTATCTATAACAGCTTTGCAGACATACTGCTTGCCCGGGGTTATATTGTATACAATACGGGTATACCCGGGGTGGATCCGGCACAATATGCAGCGGTTGCCGAAAAATATATTCCGAGGCTAAAGCCGGATATAGTAATAGTTTGTTTTTATGAAGGTAACGACTATATGCCTTTTGTAAGAGAGCCTTCGCAGAGTAAGCCAATTGAACATATAACCAACGCCGGATTTTTCGATAGCGCACCCTTAGGCACCTACCTAAACCCCTACCAGGCCTACACATATTATAAATCGCTAATTTCGATCCCTGATCAGGCTACCAACCAATTCAACAACTTTTGTGCACATAGCGATTTAGGCGGGCTTTTATGGTCGGTACTTTACAAAATGAAAAAGGTTGAACATAAAGCTGCGAAACTGGCGGATAGTATTGAGTACAATTACCGGCCTGATATAGCCTATACGGCTGGGAAAATGAGGTTAATTGACAGTATCTGCCGGGTGCAGGGTGCCGCTGTAAAAGTGGTAGTAATTCCTACCGTGAATAACGATTTAAACAGGGGAAGGCAATATTTATCGATTGATAAAAAGCAGGCAGGCGAACTAATGGGGAAGATGGAATATTATACCCCGGGTAATTTGACTGCGGAAAGTGATTTCCCCAAAAACGGGATACACTTTAATAACAAAGGCTCAACAAAGTTTGCCAATTTGCTTGATAGTTTGCTAAGCCGGTAAATTAATTGCCAAAGTTCAATCATTCGAAGCAGTTTTCTGGGAATTTTACTAATATCGTTTATTCAAGCTGGTCAAAATCTTATAGTTATGTTTAGAAAAAGTTCTACCCTTTACATCCTGCTGCTGCTTTTTGCAGTAAGTAACAGTGTTTCAGTAAGCGCGCAGCAAGTAAGCAACCCCAGTGGTTTTTATCCCGTGGACTCACTTTTGTTTACTGTTAACCAGGCCCCGCCAAAAGGAGGGAAAATTCAGATTTCGGTTAACTGCTTTACGACCGCCAAATGCTTCAGTGATTATAAAGGCGGTGTGTGGCTGTATAACCGGAACAATACCCCGAACACCTGGGAAGACCAGCAATTAAGCCGCGCCCCGACAGAGGCCGCTGATACACTTGCCCACAGGGGTAAGTTAGATAAGGTAAATGTGGTGCGGGTAAGAGGTATAAATGCCAGGGGCGAGGTTGAGTCAGATTCGGTATATTTTATAGGCGTTACCGGAGTTGGTGCCTCAGCCAGCCCGTATTCTTTGCCGGTGGTTCAACTATTGGTTGACTCGCTTGACGCTTTCGGCCCCCAGGGTTTTTACGGGCCCGGCGAAGGGATTAGAAATCAGTACGTGCATGTGTGGAATTACGATATTGATGAGTCTGCTATTTATAATTCGTATGTGCCATTGGCGAGGGTAGAAAAGGCTTCAGTAATACAGGTGCTTGGAAGAGGCAACCGATCTTTGCTTTACCAAAAGTGCGGTTTACATATCGCGGGCGTTCCCCCGCATAGCTTGCCAGACAAAAGCATGGAGGTAGAGGCGAGGACCGCATATTCAGGCACAAGTACATTTAATACAACCCTGCTTGGCGAGAATAAGACCACCTACCATTCTTTAAGGTTACTTGCAGGGGGCGGATTTGCGGTTCATAAAGTAGCCGCCGATATTGCCACGGGTATAAATCTGGGTGATGTTGATGCAACACCTGTTATCACTTTTTTAAATGGGTCTTATTGGTCTTTAGGTTATGCCGAAATTGATTTGGAGAAAGACCTGCCTGGTGACCAGGGGACCGGTGTAAGCATTTTTAAGCCGCAATACTTTGAGCGGACCGCGCAATTTATCAGTAAACTGCATAACCTGCAGATTGATAGCCAAAATATAGCCTGGACCGGAATTGAAGGTACTAATAAAACAATCGGCACAGGCTTATTGGAGCGTGGTAATAAGGATCAATTTTTGGCAGTAACGAAGCAGCTGTTAAGCTCGGTTGAAAATAAAAAGCCTCTTTCATTTGCTGATATTGACGCTCTGGTTGACCTCAACTCTTGGCTAACCTATATTGCCATGGTTGATTTTGGCAGAATGAAGAATGCCATGCAGCACCATATTTTTATGTGCACCGCACCGGGTAAAAAATTATTTTTGCTAACGGATGAAATAAGCGACTTTGCAGGAGGAAGTATTGGTGGGAATAGCTGGAAGGAGCATATTTTGGCTGACGGTGATGATGATGGGAAAAAGACTTTTCAATCTGTTCTGATACGCGATGTTATTTTAAAGAATAAAGGATGTATTGAGAAGTTATGCCTCCGTTATCAGGACTTACTGAATACCAGTTTTAAGCCGGAGAGAACAACGGCTATTGTTGACAAAGTTGAAAATGACTTTTTACCTGAATATGCAAAATACTATCAGGCATGGTCTCCAAACGCGGGCCTTGATTTGGCCAGTGAAACTAAGTCGCTTGATGCATTAAAGAGTTTTTGCGCTGGCAGGCCCGAAAGTGCCTGGCAACAACTTGCAGACCAATGGATGCCGGAATCCCAATTACACTTAAATCAAAGAAAAGCAGTGCGGGTTATATTGGATTCTGTTCCACAGGGTACAGTTAAGGTTTTGCTTAATTCTCTTGAAATTACAAAAAGCTGGGATGGGCTATACTATCCCAAGCCAGACATTGAAGTATCCATGCTGCCGGTAAATGTTCCTGACGGAATGATGCTGGTTTGGAAAGAATATCCTGGTAAGCCATCGGCCCTAAAATTAACACCGCTACGCGAAATTACCTTAACCCCGGTGTTGCGTCAGGCTGCTAAAAACAGCGGTAACTGAACGAATAAACCGGTAGGCAATACCAAACACTAAATAAACGTGAGTTACGGATTAATAACAATGGAATCAATTGTCATTAAGGCATTTAATAATCTTGTTAGGGATCTAAGCTTTGTATTAACTATACAAAAAATACAAGTTGCCACCTGTACGGGTCGCTAAAGACGCTGAACCCCGGTTACTACAAAGCAATAGCCCCGTTAGGGGCTATTGCAATCCATAACTCACGTTAAATAAGCAAAAGTTGAGCTGGGAAAGAATAACCAAGGCACACTTTTGTGTTAAATGCAATTCCGATTTTAATCGAATAAATTCCCCTGGCTCTGTTTTGAGTGATTGTTATTTAAATAGAAAGCTACGATAAGATGTTCCACCAGCTTGCCGCGGAGAGTTTCATTAAAGCAATAACCTGAGAGCCAACGACAACCTTCTTAAACCGCGGACGGATGTTCAGAGAATTTAGCTAATATCGAATCCCATATCGTTTTTCAGTTAAAAGCTATGTTTAGAAAAAAAATAAGTTTTTACATTTTGCTGTTCGTTTTTTTTGCGGGGCTGTTCTTTTCAAATGCCGTAAATGCACAATTGGTAAGTAGCCAAAGTGGATTTTATCCAGTGGACTCAGTATTTTTCAGAGTTACGCAAAAAGCACCCAGGAAAGGCAAAATAAAAATATCGGTTAACTGCTTTACCGAAAGCAACTGCTTTACGGAATATAAAACAGGGTTTTGGCTGTATAACCGCAGCCTGGCGCCCAATACCTGGGAAAATCAGCAGTTTAGCCAGGCAAGCTTAAATTTCGGGGTTGATACAAGTGCACGCAGGGGCGAGCTGGATAGGGTAAATGTGGTGAGGGTGAGAATGGTAAGCAGCCGGGGAACTGTGTTGTCGGATTCGGCCTATTTTATTGGGGTACTGGGCAAAGGGGTTGCTTACCCTTACACCTTACCGGTGGTGCAGTTATTGGTTGACTCCCTGGATGCTTTTGGCCCCGAGGGCTTTTACGGGCCGGGAGAGGGAATAATCAATGGGGGAAAACGCTTTTGGAATTATCTTTTAAGCCCCCTCAATCCATATAGCTCGAATATCCCCCGTTCCAGGATAGAAAAAAAGTGCATTATTGAAGTACTGGATAAAGAAAACCATTTATCGCTTTACCGGAATTGTGGCATCCGGTTAACCGGGTTGGAATCGCGCAACAGGCCTAATAAAGGTATGGAAGTAGTTGCCAGGAAGGAGTATTCGGGTGCGGATGTATTTAACACAACTTTGCTTGGCAATAACGGACCGTTATTTCATACCATAAGGCTCCGTTCGGGTGGTTACGGGCTGCTACGTCACGGATTAGGCGCACACGAAATTGGAGAAACCATTATTAAGGGATTAAATCTTGGTGATGTGCCGTTAAAGCCGGTAATTACGTTTTTGAATGGTTCGTACTGGTCATTATCTTTTGCCCAGGCACCAGTAGAAGAGTGCATACCCGGGGACAACAAACACCGGGATAAAATAAGCCTTTTTTGGCCGCATTACTATGTGCTGGACGATTCGCTTATGGCGCATTTCCGCTCCATTAAACTTGATACCCAAACTATTGCCTGGACAACTTTTAGCCGTACCGGTAAAACAATAGGTACCGGTACGTTGCTTGAAGGGAATAAAAATTTGTTTATATCCTTATGCAAACGGCTCCTTGGGCCTTTGGAAAACCTTGATGCACCATTGACGTTTGCTGATCTTGATAGCTTAGTTGACCTGAACTCGTGGTTAACTTATATAGCCGTAGCAGACTTTGGCCGGATGCTAAACTCAATACAACTTCACGCCTTTATGGCTACGGCTCCGGGGAAAAAAATGTTTTTGGTAATGGATGAGGTAAAGGATTTTGCTATGGAAGATTATGCCGGCAACCACTGGCAAAAGCACATACTGGTATCCGACCCAGAGGAAGATGAAAGCTTTGAATCGGTGTTTATAAAAAAAATACTTTTAAAAAATAAGGGCTGTATTGCAAAGCTATGTTTGCTTTACGAGGACTTGTTAAACACGAATTTTAAACCTGAAAGAACCGTTTCTATTATTGATAGTTTAAGTAATGAGTTTTTACCCGAATACGGTAAATACTGGAGGTCATGGAAGCCAAATGCGGGGCCAGACTCAATTGGTGAAGTAGCATTTCTTGAAAGTATGAAGGATTTTTGCAGAAAAAGGCCTGATGTTGCCTGGCAGCAATTGGCAGGCCAATGGCTACCGAATGACAGCTTTAATTTAAGCGACAGAAGAAGTGTGCGCATAATATTGGACTCAGTACCCGCAGGTAGGGTTAAGGTTCACCTTAACTCGCTGACAATAACAAATAACTGGAATGGGCTATATTATCCTGACCCTGCGCTTGAAGTTTCGATGGAGTCCGCGAAGCTGCCTGCCGGGTTTGTATTGGCCTGGAAAGAATATCCGGGTAACCCATCGGCTTTTAAACTAACAGCTAAAAACGAAATTACTTTAACGCCGGTTTTACGCAGGGTTGGTAAAAAGGGTAGTAATTGAAAGAAGACACAGGAAAGCAGGGTTAAAAACTGCATAAACAAAGACGATGCTGTTATTTATAACAGAGGAGCATTTTGTTTTAAATACAATCCTGATTTTAATATTGTTAATATTCAAATCGGTTGCCGGGATAATTAAAGGTGTTTTAATTTAGCAGTGAAATTGTGAGCCAATAAAGCCCTTTGTTATGATACGACCACGTTTATTCAATGCAAATGACGAATCCGAATTAAGCCAAACCGGGTATGTGTTAATCCATCAGTTATTTACTGAGGCAGAAGTAAATGCAATGCTTGATTTATACCGTTGCAGTCATTTAACTGAAATGGACCCTAAGGCTACTTTGTGGAATAGCCTCTACGACATACCTACAGAGGAAGGATTGAAAATAAGTGATAAGCTGGTAAGCATCATTCATCCCAAACTTGCCTCGGTTTTGCAGGATTTTAAGGCACCGGTTGCCATGTTTATGTCAAAAAACAAGGGCGACCAAAGCGAATGCGAATTGCACCGGGATACCAGTGCTTTTGACGAAAACAAGTATGAGTTTTTAAATATATGGATTCCGCTGGTTGATTGTGATGAAAAAAACGGCAGTATTTATTTTTTACGTGGGAGCAACCATTTTTTTGATTATCCCCGTCCGCCAGCGCTAACCTGGCCATATAAACACCTTACCAAGGCATTACTGCCCCAGGCCGAAACCGTAATAGCAAAGGCCGGAGATTGTGTCCTGTTTTCAGGTAAGGCTTTGCATGGCTCGCACCATAATTATACGGATCAATACAGGCCTGTTGTTTTTATTGGGGCGGTAGCTCCTGAGGCTGAGTTGTTGTACTATTTTTACGATGAGCAGAATAATGAGGTAAGGGCTTACGCAGTTCCGCATGATTTTTATTTTGGCAAAGATTTTTCTGAGCCCGTAGGTAAGTACCCTGAGAGCCTTCGCTTTGACTATAATCCACCCAAGATGGATGCAACTGAAGTTATTGCCGGGCTGAGCAAGTATAAAAGTAAGGTTGAATAATACAACCCAATTGTGCTTAACCGGGTTGGCGGGTTATTGTTTTACAAATACTATATTGTTAGCCAGGTATATGCCTGATGACAAATTTGAAATATTAATGGAGGCCAGGCCATCCTGATCAGCAATTGTATTTATTAAATTATTTCCAAGTACATCTATTATCCTGACGGAAGCGTAAGGTTCTAATCCATTTACAATAATAAAACCTGTTGCCGGGTTGGGATGAACCGATGTTGAAGCGCCGGGCTTTGCGGCAACAATGTTATTGCCTGTTGTATTGCCGAATGGAAAATACTGAGTTGTAATTTCGAGGCTATCATTGCTAAAATTCAACAGATCAAAACCGTAGTACGGATTTTCGCGTTCAGGATTATAAGATAATGTAAATGCAGCAGTTGTATTAGCCGGTATAAAACCTGTATCAAGGTAATTGAGCTGATTACCGGCTATCATGGGTGCATAAATTGCGGCAGACCAAATAGTTTCTGCCATATCCTGAAATGAAGTATCCTCCACAACAACAGGATTATTGGCGCTTGCAGACATTACGTAAGAACCCACTCTTACATTTTTGCCTATAACTAAAGGGTTTGCTGATGCAGGTATTGTTAATGTTTTGAACGGTGCGGTATGGTGCCAAAACAGGCTGCTGGGAGATTGCCACCATTGCTGGCAGGGGGGTATAATAAAATGCGGGAATCCATGGTCGGCAAAAACAGATGTTGCCTGGGCCACCGTTAAGCTGGGGTAATAGAATTCTACCATGCTGGTTAAACTATCAAACAATAAATTGCTGCCCGTTGAATAGGCCTGGATAATTACCGGCAGTGCTGCAGTAAAAAACTGTTTGCCTTGTGTTTGCAAAGTATCTACTATTAAAGTTTCCACCAGCCCGGTATAAGTTAGTGTGCTTCCGGGACTTAAAATCTGTATCCCGGATTCAGGGTATGAACTTTCAAAAGGTGCTGAATAATTGACGGTTGCGTTTGTAAACTGTGATTTATAATCTGAGAAAGATGCCTGATCTCCGGGT
Organism: uncultured Bacteroidota bacterium; assembly: GCA_903889265.1. Lineage (GTDB taxonomy): Bacteria > Bacteroidota > Bacteroidia > Chitinophagales > LD1 > Bog-950. Next base: position 986 of record CAISWS010000369.1, on the reverse strand, counting down.
AATAAAACAGAATCATACAGATAGATGTGCGACTCATTCAGGAGCGAAGTATCGGCAATTATCTGGGCAACGGAGGCCCCCACAGTGAAGACAGGCATACCGGGTAAAAAATCATACATTATCCAACCAGTTGAAGCGTGTACCTCCAGTACTGAATGTCCGTCGATACCTGAATCAATGTTGGCAATCCTCATATTATTCCAGGCAAAGAGTGTAGTATCTGCGTTATGGAGGTCAGTAGCTGCCTGCTGAACAAAGTTTCCGCAAATCTGGTGGTAGATACTGTTATATGCGCCGGTAACGGAACATTGTTTTGTTAATGTAATGCTATCTGTACATGCCGCTATAAGTAAACCATCGTGGTAAAGAAAACTTTTGATAATGTTTGCCTCTTCCCAAAGCATATCGGACATAGCAGAATCGGGGTTAGCGGATTTTTTTGCCTGCCGTAGAATGGAACTGGTGGAGTCATCTGAGTACCCGAGGTATTCCAATCCCGGCTTGCGGTATTTAACGAAAAAGGATACCGGTGAGGCCGTGTTATTTTTTATGGTGGTAACAAATGAATCGCCAAATGCCACAGGCCTGTTTGCATCAAAATAGCCCGGCACATGTTGAACCATGGCTGTTGAAATACTTTGGCCAGAGGAGCAGAGTACAGCTAATAGGAAAAAAAGAAATAATGAGCCGGGCTTAAAAGTCATGCTGTTAAATTTCATAATTTAAGGCACAAATGTACCGTTTAAAAATGGTAAATGTTAAAAACCGGTAAATGAAGTTTTTCGGTTTGCGGGCAATTAAATTACCCAACAGCGCCATAGATAATTTGCCACGCCACCGTCCCAAGTATGATTTATTTAAAAGGGTATTTACCTTGAAAAAAAGGGGTATACGTAGTTACCCGTTTATCGGTTTTTTGTACCGTTTGTAATGAAAATTATGCAAGCCAACGGATAATAGATGCTGAAACTATTATATAGCAGTTT
>CAISWS010000368.1 GCA_903889265.1 uncultured Bacteroidota bacterium | reverse complement strand
TCTCTTACATAGAGAATTACTTTCCAGCGCTGGTCTTCCTTCATATCCTTTTTCATAGAAGGCATTGGGCGGTTGCCGGTGGTAATTTTCCAGAACATTGCACCATCCGTTTGCTTAACAACTTCAGGGGAAGCCAGGTCAGCTATTTTTTTTGAAAGCGTAACCATTTGCACGCCATCACCTTTGCCTTCAGCACCATGGCATTGCTCGCAGGTATTGTGGTAAAGAATTTTCCCTTCAGCTAAAATTGTGGCATCAGCTTTAAAAGGATTTTTTACTGCATCGGCTGAAGCCGGCGATATCCAGGGGCCATTGTCTGGTTCCCCGTCGTTTTGCGGCGGTGAAGTAAATGCCAGGCAAAAGAATATGGAAGTAAAAGCAGCTACTGTGCCTGTTGCAATGCAAATCTGCCTTTTATTCGTTTTCTCATTATAATTTTTCATAGTTTATTATTTATATGCGTTATCGGATTAAATACCAATGCGAAGTTGGTGAATGTTGCTGATACACTATATGATGTATCTCACCACTTGGTTTCTATTGCATCGAAAAGGGCATGATTTATATTATGTTTTGGTAAATATAATATCAGGTTGTTTTATAAGGCTTAAATTGCTACCCGGAATCTATCACTTCATAAATCTTTACTTTGAGCAGATACTTTTTATCTATGGCACAACCTTGAATTCTATGAAGGAATGCGGGTTGTATGGTAATTTAAATTAAGTTTAATGCAAGTAATGACGATCCGTTGGCATTCCTTTTATAAATTCGCCTGCAACGCATGGAAAACACGGAGTTAAAAGATAGTTACTGGATACTCAGCCCGCAGGACCTTCTGGTTAAACTGCAATCCGGGAAAGACGGTATACCGGATGCTGAGGCTGAACGCAGGCTTGCTGCTTCAAAAAGCAAAATCAAGGTGCCTTCGCAATTCAGGCGCGATGTGGTATTGTTCTTCTCGCAATTTAAAAGCCCGCTGGTTTTACTGCTGGTGGTTGCCGTGGTATTATCAGCCTTACTTGGCCAGGGTTCTGATGTTGTTATCATACTGTTTATATTATCCGCTACAGGTATACTTAGTTTTTTGCAGGAGCGAAATGCCGGTAAAGCAGTTGAAAAACTGCGATCCATGATAAGTACCCAGGTGAACGTTATCCGCAACGGGGTAGAGAAACAAATACCTGGTACACAAATAGCACCGGGTGATATCCTGGTTGTTGAATCGGGTGATATTTTGCCAGCCGATTGTATTTTGCTTGAATCGAAGGACCTTTATGCCAATGAATCATCGCTTACAGGTGAATCGTATCCGGCTGAAAAAGAGACTGGCATTTCTGAAGCAGATGCAGGGCTAAGCAAACGGAAAAATGTGCTCTTTCAGGGTTCGAGTATTGTAAGTGGTAAGGCAAAGGCATTGGTGGTGCTTACGGGTATAGATACGGTAATGGGGCAGACCGCCCAGCACCTTTCGGCTCCGGTGGAGGAAACCGCTTTTGAAAAGGGTATCAGGCAGTTTGGCTATTTGCTGATGCGGGTAACTGTTTTTCTGGCAATCCTTATATTGATTTTAAACATCGCGTTTCATAAACCGGTTTTTGACTCCATGTTGTTTAGCCTGGCGCTGGCTATTGGCATGGCGCCTGAGTTATTACCTGCAATAATGACCATTGCCATGAGCAGGGGCGCCAAAAGAATGGCTGACCAGAAGGTAATTATCAAAAAACTTTCATCCATTCAAAACCTGGGAGAAGTAAATGTATTGTGCTCGGATAAAACGGGTACGCTTACCGATGGCGTGCTGAAAATAGAATCTGCAATTGATACAACCGGTAAAGAAAGTTTAAAGGTAAAAACCTATGCCTACCTGAATGCGCTATTTGAAACAGGCTTTCCGAACCCTATGGATGAAGCATTGCGGGGCATGCAAGGCATTGACGTTACCGGTTATACAAAAGCTGACGAAGTGCCTTATGATTTTATACGCAAGCGCCTGAGTGTGCTGGTAACCAAAGAAGAAAAGACTATTTTAATTTGTAAAGGCGCCTACAAAAATATTATTGAGGTATGCACCCATGCCGAACTTGCGGATGGAACCATTGTACCCTTAGCCCAGGTGCAACAAGGGATTGAGTCCTTGTATCAGAAATACAGCAATGAAGGTTTCAGGGCGATAGGTGTTTGTTACAAAAACCTGGAAGGTATTAAATCATGTATCAAAGATGATGAGCAGGGGATGATAATTGCAGGTTTTGTACACCTGTTTGACCCACCCAAACCGGATGTAATTGATACTGTGAATAAGCTGCATGAAATCGGTATTTCGTTTAAAATGATTACCGGCGATAATCAACTTGTAGCTGCCTATATTGCTAAACAGATTGGTATACCTGACCCGGTTATTTTAACCGGAGGCGAATTGCAGAAAATAAGCCCTGAAGCGCTGGTACAGCGCGCGCAGCAAACCAACATTTTTGCCGAGATTGAACCCCAGCAAAAAGAGCGAATTATACTAGCGCTGCGCAAAGCGGGCAATACCGTAGCTTATATGGGGGACGGAATAAACGATGTTAGTGCTATTAACGCTGCAGACGTGGGTATATCTATCAACAACGCTGTTGATGTGGCTAAAGATGCTGCTGACGTAGTATTGCTTGAAAAGGACCTGCTGGTGCTGCACGCCGGCGTGCTTGAAGGCCGGCGGACATTTGTAAATACGCTTAAATACATTTACATCAATACAGGGGCCACTTTTGGCGATATGTTCAGCGTAGCCATTGTATCGTTAGTGTTGCCGTTTTTACCTATGCTGCCTGAGCAGATATTAATGACTAACTTTTTAACTGACTACCCTTACATGGCTGTTGCCAGTGATAATGTTGATGAAGACCAGGTGCATAAACCCCAGCGCTGGCAAATGAAACAGATAAAGAATTTTATGATTGTTTTTGGTTTACACAGTGCGGTATTTCACTTTATCAATTTCTGGGTGTTGTATGGCATGTACCGAACTTCGCCGGGCATTTTTCAATCGGCGTGGTTTTTAGAGGAGGTGTTTGTTGAATTGCTGATATTATTTATAGTGCGCACGCATCATTCTATTTTCCGCAGCAGGCCGGGCAGGTGGTTGTTTATACTCAACTTAACAGCATTTGTGATTACGCTTATTTTGTTGTTTACGCCAGCGGGACATATTATTAAATTGCAACCATTACCTGGCCAGTTAATAGCCATTATATCCGGTATTTTACTTGCTTATACCATTACTGCGGAAATGCTTAAACTGGTGTTTTTTAAAAATAGTGATTAATTACAATTTGACTTGAGGGCCACGTCCGGCCATTTAATTTTGACGAGCGATACTTTGTATACAGCGGGGGACTCACTTTCCTGATAAAAAGCAGGTATATCCATGATGGCGCTCATGATATAATGGTTAGTAATGGGGCGAACTTTATGATGTGATTAAGATTAATAAGCCCAAAACCACCCCATTTTTATGTTCTACCCTATTGCTCTTTTCGCCATCCTCTTTTTTGATTTTATAGTTATTATTCTCAAAATTAAATATGCTTCGGTAAGCAACCACACAACCTTGAAGGCGGTGCGACCGGAGCGTATTTATCCGGATATACTTACCCATGCATCCGACACCCAATTTACCGGCATGTTGCGTCAAATGAAAGTAATTAAGATGTTTCACCATCAACAACACGCATGATAGTATTAGTCGGAATTTTTGAGCTGTGAGATATCTTTATAGTTGAAAAGAGCTTACATATGACGGACATAATTAAATCTCAACATCACTTTTAAATGAGCGATATTTGCATCTATTACAGCATACTATGAAAAAGGATAAAAAAGAAAAGAAGAAGGTTGGCATCTGGCTCGACCATACTGTTGCGCACTTAATAAAGTTGAAAAAGGAAAAAATGGTGGTGGAAAATGTTTTTTCTGGCGTTGAGTCGCAGCTGCGCTATCCGGGAGAAACGGCTACAGGAACCAAACTGGGGAAAACGCGCTCAACTAACAAGGAACATAGCAAGCATGAGCGGGAGCAGAACCAATTGCATGACTACTATAAAGTGCTTACCGGCATTATTAAAAAATACGATACCATTTACCTATTTGGACCATCAACCGCAAAAAAAGAACTAATGAACTGGATACGTGATAAAAAGCAGATTTCCGGCAAAACATTTATCCTTGATTCGGCAGAGGAACTGACTTTTAACCAGATGGTAGCTAAAGTGAAGGCTACTTTAGGCGAAGGGTAGATTGCCAGAATCGGATGGCCGAATACTTAGCTGCATTAACTGTTCTCATATTCCGAATTGGGGGGTAAAAATATTTTTCACGCAGATTTTGTAGCCAGCTTTCTAAGTTGGGAGGGAAACTCTTGTTGAAATGAAAAGTTACTGCCCGTTTATACATTGCAGGTTAACTTAGTTATAAAATCTGTTTACGAAACTACGGTTGCAAACATGGAATAAAATATCCGTGCTGTGCAACCGTAGTTTTGTAAACCATCCATTAATTCATCTTCTGCCATTCTGTTCCATCGGATATAATCTGAATCTGGCTTCCTGTGCTTACTGAACCAAGAGCCGTACCATTAGCGGTATAGTATGAGCCGGTGCTTACCACGCCTGTGCTGTGATTAATAATTACATAAATACGGCCGGTGCAACCGGATGCAGTTGGGAAATTTACTGTGTTGCCTGAACCGGTACCGGTGTAAATTACGCAGTAATTGCTGCTACCCAAAGTAATGGTATTGTTGCTTGATGTGATTACCGTTGTTGCTACGGTTACAGAGCCGTTTATATCTAAAGTGGAATTTGGTGAAGTGGTGCCCACCCCAAGGTTACCTGAAGTATCAACTGTTAAACGAACACCTGCACTGGCATCACGTATCAAAAGCTTTCCGGAGCCTTCGGCGTTGGCACTACCTGTTGAAATAATATTCCAGGTACGGCCATTAGTAGTACTGTTACTCATATCAAGCCAGGTACCTGCGGTTGAACTGCCATCCAGGTAAAGCAGGTTTTGCACGCTTGCATTAATCTGCAACGGATATGCGGGCGATGATACTCCTATACCCACATTAGCGCCATTTCCCAATACCAGACTGTTGCTGGCGCCTACTGTGGCATTATAGCCAATTGCTGTAGCATTGTTGAGCGAAGCTGAGCTTACGTTGGCGCTATCGCCAATGAGCGTATTATGATTTCCGGTTACAGTTGTGCCGGCCAGATAGCCCAGGGCAGTATTGCCATAACCGGTTCCGGGTTGGGTTAAGGCCTGGTATCCAAAGGCTGTGTTATCAGCACTGTTACAAAATTCCAGTGCCTGATAGCCCACGGCAGTGTTATTAAAAGCGCCGGAGGTACTACCATAAAGGGCTTCATAACCTGCTACGGTATTATTACTTCCCGACAAGGCATTTAAAAATGCACCGTAACCTACCACAACGTTGTAAGAACCGGTATCGTTACTCTCCATAGCCCCGCCACCCACAACAACGTTGTTATTGCCTTTAGCGCTGCTATAAGCAGCATACTTGCCCAGATATACGTTGTTATTACCGGTTGTAATCTGACCACCAGCTTGCACGCCTACCAATGTATTTGAAGATGGGCCTGCAACAAAGGTATTGCCACCAATCATTAACGTATCGGCATTTACATTGCCTGCAACATCCAGCTTATACGCCGGTGTTTTTCCAATACCTACATTGGCACTATTGCTGTTGTAAATGTTGTTGCCTGATGCGGTCCAGTAATTACCGGAACATAAAGATGAAGGTGTAACCCAGGTAGCATTACCGCTGGCATCACTTTGTAGAATATAGCCGCTGGCTGCGCCGTTGGTCATTTCAAAATAAGTGGTTTGTGTTTTGCGAACTACCTGCAAAGTAGTATCGGGCGACGAAGTGCCAATTCCTACATTGGCCCCGTTGCCTAATATTAAACTGTTACTGGCACTTACCTTAGCATTATATCCAATGGCTGTGGCGTTGGTGAGCGAACCGGTGTTTACATCGGCGCTATCGCCAATTAAGGTATTATGCAGGCCGGTGTTAACAGTATAACCTGCCTGGTTACCTACCGCAGTATTACCATAGCCCGAATAAACTGAATAAAGGGTTTTATAACCAAGGGCAGTGTTATTGGAACCGGTATTATCGTTGAACAACGTTTGCGAGCCCATGCCTGTGTTTTTAGAATTACTGCCGAAACCGGCATTACCCATTATGCCATAACCCAGCAGCGAATTATCGCTGCCCGTGCTGCTGCCTATAAATGAGTTGGATCCCACCACTGTGTTTTGTTGGCCTGTGGTAGTCCCATTCATGGCAAAAGCGCCTATTGCAGTGTTGCTGGCGCCAGTCATAAACTGGCCGGCTTCCGAACCTAAAACAGTACTATAGTTAGTCGTGGTTACCGCGGCTCCTGCATCCTGGCCAACAAAAGTATTATAAGCGCCGGTGCTGTTAGCCGTTCCGGCACCAAAACCTGCAAACAGGTTATCCGTACCATGCGCAGAAAGTATGGTATTTCCTCCAATCATAAAACTATCCGCATTTACATTGCCGGATACATCCAGTTTATATGATGGCGTTTTGCCAATGCCAACATTGCCGGTATTGTTATTGTAAATATTGGTACCACTTGTGGTAAATGTGCTATTCAAAGTGTCGCTGGTGAAGCTCAATCCTTTACCCGCAATTACTGACGTGGAAGAAGAAGGTGCTGCCCAAGTGGCGTTACCATTGGCATCACTTTGTAATACATAACCGCTTACTGCACCGCTGGTCATTTGAAAATTAGTGGTACTGGTAGTGCCTGCAACCTGCAGCTTATATGCCGGGGCAGAAGTGCCGATGCCTACGTTAGCGTTGTTGCCTAATACCAGGCTATTGCTGGCACTTACTTTGGCATTATAACCTATAGCTGTGGCATTGGTTAAGTAACCGGAAGATACATCGGCATAAGCACCAATTAAAGTATTATCATATCCATCAGTGTCATTTATGGCTGACTGATAACCCAATGTGGCATTGTAGGAGCCCTGGACGCTGTTAAGCAAACTCTGATAACCAACGCTGGTATTAGCAAAATTATTATAGCCCTGGCTCATTGCCTGATACCCGACTGCAACGTTGTAGCCCCCTTCCTGATTATTCTGCATGGCTTGTTCACCAATGGCTATATCACCCGCTGTTGGATTGGGTATATTATCATTGAGCGAAACATTATTTAAAGCGGAGTTACCTATGGCAATTTCGCTGTTTAAAAACTGGTTACTGCTAAGTGCATTGCTACCCAGTGCAATGCAGCCCGAAGCAATTGTGTTTGCATAACCTGCGCTATCGCCAATATTAATGTTGTAACGTTTAGATGTAGTGCCCTCACTGGTACCAAGACCTCCTGCACCGCTGGTTTTACCAAGATAGCTGGTGCCTACATAGTTTACTGCGCCTGTTCCACCCGTAACATTTGCCCATGTAGCATTACCATTGGCATCGCTTTGTAACACATAACCATTAACCGCACCATTAGTCATTTGAAAGGTGGTGGTGCTGGTAGCGCCTTCTACCTGTAACTTATAGGCTGGTGAATTAGTACCAATACCCACGTTGCTTCCGTTGATGTAGATAATGTTGCTGCTGGAGGGTTGATCAATAACAAATGGCTCCACATCCGCATTTGCATCGTGTATATAAAATTGTGTGCTGCTGCCGTTAAGGTCCCATTTGCGGCTGGTGGTATTTAATGACAGCCTTGCGTTTGCTGCAGCGCCGGAATTATTAATGGTAACAATATCATAACTGCCTGAACTGGTTGAGAAATCTGCATTGCCGGTGGATTCGAAAGTAAGGCCGTTATTGGAAGTGCCATTGGTAATGTAATAACTACCTAGGTTGATATTTTCAGTAGCGGTATGGTTTCCGAGGTTATCGCCCGCACCTGTTGCGCCGGTTGCACCTGTTGGCCCGCTTGGCCCTGTGGCGCCGCCTCCGCTACCTGTGGCACCTGTGGCGCCCTGTACCCCTGCACCGGTTGGCCCCTGTGCGCCTGTAGCACCTGTGACACCAATCGATCCGGCAGAACCAGTAGCTCCGGTGGCACCCTGAATGCCTGCACCGGTAGCGCCCTGCGCTCCTGTGGGTCCGGTGACACCAGTGCTACCCATAGCACCGTTAGTGCCGGTTGCCCCTACACTACCTGTTGCTCCGGCACTGCCCGTAGGGCCTGTAGCCCCTGTGTTACCTGGCAAACCCTGGCTGCCAGTAGCTCCGGCTGCACCGGTTGCTCCGCTGGGTCCACCGGCAGGCCCTGTGGGACCTTGCACACCTGTGGGGCCTGTAGCTCCGTTACCCGGGCCAGTTGCTCCGGCTAAACCGGTGGGCCCTGCGGCACCGGTTGGCCCGGTTAATCCAGCACCGGTGGCACCTTGCGCCCCTGTGGCCCCTGTTACACCTTGTATACCTTGTGCACCTGTTATACCCTGCAAGCCTGGCACACCGGTTGCGCCGGCAATGCCAACCCCGGTAGCACCTGCTGCGCCTGTAGCTCCTGCGCTACCCGGAAGGCCAGTTGGCCCGGTAGCACCTGTTGCGCCGGTAGCAGCGTTAGCTGCAAACAAAGCATAAGGCACGCTCATAAGTTGTGTGGTGCCCATGTCGGTAAAGGTTGTTCCCCCGGTTACGTCAACCTCAACCTGCAGGTATTTGGCGCCGGTGCCCCATAATACTGAACTAAGGTTGCTTCCACTGGTACCTATTACATGTGTTACCAGGCCAAACTGGTTGGTGGTAACCGTGTCGGTTTCGGTTAAAACCGGGGTTCCGTTACTGCTGCCATCGTGTATGATGTATTTGATATTAACGAGGTGATTTTGCAAAACAGCACCTTGGGCATCGCGCACCACCGCCTGGTAATTGATGCCTTGCGGAGCCTGTGCAAAAAGTTTTACTGCAACTAACAGTAACAGCACTGTGGTGGGTAGTATCTGTTTTTTCATATCAGGGTTTTTATGGTGGTTTTAATTTATGACGACAGTTGTTAAAATTAATTGCGGTGCTCTAATTCTCCAAATGGCAAAAAACCGCGCCGCCCCGGCATTGCTGCCGGAGCGGTTTGCGGGTACTCCCACCATAGAAGTGTCTTTTATAGCACCAGCCCCTTCCGTCCCCGAAGGGGAAACCAAGCCAAATGCAAATACAATATTATCGTCCCGGCAAATTGCTTTCATCATTCACATGTTTTACCTCGCCCTACCTTTCCCGAAAGAAAGAGTTCAAAGTCCTTCCCTTTCAGGGAAGGATTTAGGGGGGGCAGTTTTTTTATTTAATCTGGTACCAGTTAGTTCCATCGCTCATTACCCAAAGGGCTGAGCTGCTTCCTAAAGAGGTTTGCACGGTAGTTGTTAAATCACTCCATCCCGGCGAAATAGTTCTTGAAGTGCCGGTTTGGTTTATAATTACATACACGCGGTTAGTACAACTGCTTGCGGCTGGTAATGTAATAGTGCCACTTCCGCTGGTATAGCGCCATACCATTGCAGTTGCATCGGGGTTAGTGGTGCCGGCAACAATGCCTGATTTAAATGCAGCGCCCACTGAGCCATCAACCTCAAGCGTTGAAGCCGGTGCGCCGGTACCTACTCCCACATTGCCGTTGCCATTTACAGCCATTACGGTTGTACCCGAAGTGCCCTGGGTTGAACCGGTTGAGAGGTCGAGCAACCGGTTGGTGCTGGCTGTGCCGGCAATTTTTACCGCAAGGCCACTGCTGTGCGCTGTATTGCTGCTGTCATAAAAAGCCGCCGCATAACCATTGGCGTTAACCGCCCAGGTAAGGCTGTTACTTGTTATGCCGTGGCCATCGCTGGCTAAGATGTTGGTAGGCGTATTGGCAAGCTGACTTATAGGTGACGTAGTACCAATACCTACTGCACCGCTGCCGGTAACCCTCATCCGCTCGGTTGGTAATGCAGCGGCATCGTTAGCACTGCCGGTACCAACATTAAAACTCATATACTCATGGCTCCATGTGCCCCCCGAAAAACCACCAACGATAGTCGCTGCGCGGCGGGGTGCTTGGTCAGATGAAAACTGATCGAAGGTTGACCACATATCAATATACGATGGCAGCGAGCTTGACGACCCTCCGTTGCCCACCGGCGAAAGCCTTAACTGTATGGTATCATTTTTAATACTTAGCGCTGAAAATGGAGTTGAAGTGCCGATACCTACATGGCCGCTGTTGTTATTGTATATATTGGTGCCGTTGGTAGTCCACTGACCAGTATAGCTTGATGGGCTTACCCAACTGGCATTACCACTGCCATCGCTTTGTAACACATAGCCTGTTGCGGCGCCATCCGTAATTTGCAAATCGGTGGTACTGGTAGTACCTGCAACCTGCAAGGTATAGGCCGGTGATGAAGTGCCGATACCCACATTGGCGTTATTGCCCAGCACCAGGCTGTTGCTGGTGCTTACCGTAGCCCCGGCTCCAATTGCAGTTGCATTGGTAAGGTTACCTGATGCAACATTTGCATTATATCCCAGGGCAGTGTTGCTTGTACCACTTGTGTTTGAATGCAATGCTTTTGCCCCGAATGCAGTATTTCCACTTCCCGAGTCGGAGTACAGGGCCTGGTAGCCAAAGGCAGAATTGTAATTTGCCGAGGTGTTTGAATACAAGGCATTGTTTCCAACAGCCGTATTTGCAACACCTGAAGAATATGAAAAATCGCTTTGCGTACCTACGAACAGGTTAGCTTCTGTAGCATTATCGGTCAATATCTTATTGTTACTTGCATAGATAGAGCCGCTGGCAGGTATTGCGATACTTCCGTTAACGCTAAGTTTTTGTGCCGGGTTTGTAACACCGATACCCACGTTACCCGTGTTATTGCTGTAAATCGTGGTGCCCGAAGTTGTCCAGTCGCTGTTAAGTGTGGTGCCGCTATAACTTAAACCGGTTCCGGCTACAACCACCGAGGAGGCAGGGCTTACCCAGCTTGCCTTACCGTTGGCATCGCTTTGCAAAATGTAGCCACTGGCCTGGGTACCATCTTTATATTCAAATTTGCCCGCTACAACTAAAGTAGTGTCAGGTGATGCAGTGCCTATACCTGTAAAGCCGCTTTTTAAAATGGTAAAGGCATTAGCCTGGTTACCTGATGAAGAGCCCACCCCAACACTGAATGCCCGGTCTGCAGCGTTCCATGATGAAGCACTGGCAGCGTTATAGCTAAGGTTAAAGGTACCAACAGCAACTTCACCGTAAGATGGCGCTACATTACCCGAGCCGGTGGCAAATGCATCGGTGCCGTACACGTTGTTAGATTCGCCAAATGTTGCTCCGTTAGTGCCACCCACATTCTGGTTGTAACCAGCCGCAAAGGTGGCAATTCCATAGGAATGATTGTATGAGCCAAAACAAGCCGCATTAGCGTAACCGGTAGAATTGTGGCTTCCTGTAATAAACGAGTTTACGCCACCCGACTCATTGTTATAACCAAATGCAACCGAGTTTGAATCGTTAGTGGTATTACCTTGACCTGCAGCAAATCCGCCAAAGTTTCCGGTTAAATTACCAATGCCAAAGGCAGCTGAGTATTTTCCATATGTTGAATTTTCCGACCCGGCTGCAAAAGAGTACGCAGCTTGTACATAATTATCCTGACCAAAGGAGGCGGAATAATTGCCAATGTTGGTGCTATCCCAATCAGGGCCGGTAACATTTCCAGCCCTGAAAGCTGCAGTTTTAGGATTAAAGAACATGCGTGTGCCTGCACCGCTTACTTCAATTGCATTGCCGCTGCCAAAGGTACCGGTTACTAAAAAATTACCGCCGTTTTCGTGGAATAAGCTGGATGGAGTTGAGGTGCCTATGCCTATGTTAGCCCCATAGCCAAGTATTAAGCTATTGCTTGCGCCAACCTTAGCCTTATATCCTATAGCGGTGGCATTAGTTAAATTGCCAGATGAGGCATCTGCCTGGTAACCAATAAAAGTATTATCACTACCGCCGATATTGGTTTTGCCTGCCTGGTAACCTAAAGCACTGTTGTAATTGCCTGTATTGTTAATCAAAGAGTAATCACCAAGCGAGCTGTTAAAAGAAAAATTGCCCTGGCCGTTTTGCGATTGATAACCTATCGCCACGTTATCGCCGCTATAATCGACCTGACTAAGAGCCTGGGTACCTATGGCTATATTGCCAAGCCCGGTAGCCTCGGCCAAACTTTGCAGGGCATCCTTGCCTATAGCAATGGTGTTATTATTACCGGTGCCCGCTATACTGCCTCCGGCACTGTCACCAATCAAAATATTATTGATGCTGGTGCCGCCAACACTGCTGCCATTACTGCCAAAACCGCTGGTAATGCCCAGATAATTGCTATTACCTAAATAACGCACTGCACCCAAACCACTGCTTGCGCTGGCCCAGCTTGCATTGCCATTACTATCGCTTTGCAAAACATAACCATTGGTAGCCCCGTTGGTCATTTGAAAATATTTGCTGGTTAAACTGTCGTTTACGGTTACATGGCCTGTGCTGAAATTGCCGTATATAAGGGGTGATGAAGTTGCGCTGTTGGATATATATAGTTTGTCGCTTCCCGACTCATTATAGCCAGCCGAATAACCCAGGAAAACGTTTCCGGAGCCATCATTCAGTGCTCCGGCATTGTAACCCAGCATGGTGTTTTGCTGGTTGGCAAATTGGCCTGTATTATAACCCATAAGCACGTTTTGGCTGCCGGTTGTACTAAAACCTGCATACGAACCCACCGCAGTATTGGCATTAGCCGTAGCGTTACTTAGTGCCGAATTGCCAAGAGCTGTATTATTATTTCCTGAGGTATTACTCGCTAACGCATATCCGCCAACCGCAGTATTATAATGCCCGGTTGTGTTACTTTGCAAGGCCTGTATGCCAATGGCTGCGTTCAGAAATCCGGTAACATTATATTGAAGTGCGTTTGTACCCACCCCGGTATTGTAGGTATTATGATAAACATCATTTGCCCCTGTACTTGCACCTATATATACTGAGCCGCCCGTATTATTTACTTCCAGTACTCCCTTTCGCATGTCAAAGTAATTCACATTGCCCTCGGTAAAATAAATAGTACTATCGTTACTCTTCTGTGTTTCAATACGCGTTGCACGGTTACTGCTGGCAATTAAACTCATGGTATCAGCCAAATTTGAAGGGTTTACCCAGGTTCCGTTACCACTGGCATCGCTTTGCAACACATAACCATTTGCCTGGCTGCCGTCCTGGTATTGGAATTTACCAACTACCTGTAATGTAGTATCAGGTGTTGAAGTGCCTATACCCACGTTGCCGTTTTTAAGAATCGTAAGCGCATTTGATGTGGCAGTGCTGCTGGTGCCGTTGCCCACGCTGAATATGCGGTCGGTGGAGTTAAAACCGGTAGCACTGGCTGGCGTGTAAGCGACGTTGTAAGTACCGGCTGCTATTTCGCCGTACGATGCTGCCGTTAAACCAATACCTGCTGCAAAAGAGTTGGTTCCACTAACCGTATTACCATTGCCCTCGGCAAAAGCCGCATTGCCTGATACATTGTTAAGTAGTCCGAATGCGGCCGACCTGAGACCCGTAACGGTATCAGCATAACCGGCTATAAAGGAATTGTAGCCACTTACAAAGTTATGGTCGCCAAAAATACCGGTATTATCGGCAGTGGTATTATTGAAGGTTCCAAATACACCATCGTTCTGGCCAGAAGCGCTGTCGTTAGCTCCAAACACCGCATCATTAAAATTAGTAGCGCTATTGTAATATCCCGCAACAATACTGTAAGGCCCTGAAACGTTGTTACCATAGCCCAATGCCGTACCTCCATAACCCGAAACCTGGTTATATTGCCCTGAAGCAAAAGCGGCACCGCCGGAAACCTGATTGTTTCCTCCTGAGGTAAATGAAAGGCCGCCCGAAACCTGATTAGATAGCCCTGATGCAAAAGAGTTATCTGCAGAAACAGAACTATTGCTGCCTGATATGAACGAATGATTAGAGGTGATTGTATCAGAATAGCCGTTGGTAAAAGAGTTAAACCCCTTTACAATATTATGGTCTCCAAAAATGGCGATGTGATCATTAGTTGCAGTATTATAGGAGCCGAAAACACCATCGCTGACCCCCGATGCGCTGTTATTATTACCGGCAACAAATGAGGTTATGCCTGTAACCGTATCGCTGCTGCCAAAAGCCGCAGCATTTGTCCCTGAAACCAATAACGAGTTGCCCATGGCTACATTGCCCGTCGAAGTATTGAAATTGAAATTGCCACTGGTAGAACTGAATGTAAGTGTATCTGCACCCATTGTCACCGTACGTGTGCCTGTGAGGGTACCGTTGCTATTGTATATGTTTGTCGCAGAAACAGAAGAAGGGCTTACCCAGCGTGCATTACCATAAGCATCGCTTTGTAAAATATAACCGCTTGCTGCGCCGTTAGTCATTTGCAAATACTTGCTGGTAAGACTGTCGTTAACAGTCAGGTGTTTAGTGCTGAAGTTTCCGTAAAGCAAAGGAGATGAAGTGCTGCTATTTGCTACATAAAGCAGGTTACTGCCGGTTTCAGAAAAACCTGCTTCGTAGCCTAAAAATACATCCCCGCTATTGGTGGTGCCGACTACGCCCGAG
>CAISWS010000367.1 GCA_903889265.1 uncultured Bacteroidota bacterium | reverse complement strand
CAATTTGTCCTACACCCCCCCAGCATGTCACCCCCCTTTAACCAATGGTCTTTCTATATTTGATTACCTGTGAACGAAAAAACTATTATCCTCGGTATCGACCCCGGAACCATTGTTCTGGGCTATGGAATTATTGAAGTTGAAAAACAGAAAATAAAACTGCTCAGCATGGGCGTTATCCATCTTTCAAAATACGAAGACCCCCTGGATAAATTGAAAATTATTTTTGAAAAAGTACAGGGATTGATTGAAAACTATCAGCCGCAGGTGTGCGCCATTGAAGCACCGTTTTTTGGCAAAAACGTTCAAAGTATGCTTAAACTCGGAAGGGCGCAGGGCGTGGCAATAGCATCAGCGCTTACTAAAAACGTTGCGGTATTCGAGTATTCCCCTAAAAAAATAAAACAGTCAGTAACCGGTAATGGCAATGCCTCAAAAGAACAGGTTGCAGCTATGCTGCAAACCCTTTGCAAATTCGAACTGCAACCCAAATTTTTAGATGCTACCGACGGCCTGGCCGCTGCATTATGCCATCACTTCCAGAACAAATTACCAACCACTACAGGTAAAAAAGCTTCTGGTTGGGGCGATTTTGTTAAACAAAATCCCGGAAGACTGAAGTAACTTCTTTATGAAAGGTTATTACGTATAGCCAAAGCAATTTGCTCCAGCTCCTCTTTCTCCGGTTTCAGTTTCGGGCGGCTGAAATTTATATCCTCTATATGACTTAACGGCACCAGGTGGATGTGCGCATGCGGAACTTCAAGCCCTATTACTGCAACGCCAACGCGCACGCAGGGTACAGATTTCTCCACTGCCAATGCCACCTTTTTAGCAAACACCATCAGTCCTGCCAAAAGGTCATCATCCAGGTTAAACAGGTAATCAATCTCCTTTTTGGGTACTACCAGTACATGTCCTTTGGCCAGGGGGAAAATATCTAAAAAGGCAAAATAGTTCTCATCCTCTGCCACTTTATAACAGGGTATTTCGCCGTTAATAATGCGGGTAAAAACAGAAGCCATAGCCGGTGTTATGCTATTATTTTAAGTAATTCAAATTCCATCTCTCCACCCGGTGTAAGTGCCTTTACCCGGTCACCTACCGATTTGCCAAGCAATACCTTGCCAATGGGCGAACTTACCGAAAGCTTGTTTTCCTTCAGGTTAGCTTCTGCCTCACTTACTAAAGTAAAAGTCATCTTTTTATTCATCTTAACGTTAAGCACCTCAACGGTCGAAAGAATATTAGCCTTGGAGGTATCCATTTGTCTGTCGTCCATAATCCTGGCGTTGGCCAGCTTGCTTTCCATTTCCGAAATTTTAGCTTCTACGTGGCCTTGTTCTTCCTTGGCTGCGTGGTATTCCGCATTCTCGCTTAAATCACCTTTTTCGCGGGCCTCTGAAATTGCACGCGCAACTTCTTTCCGTTTTACAAACTTCAGATATTTCAGTTCTTCCTGTAATTTCTCAAGGCCTTCCTTGCTCATATAAAATATGCCTGACATGGTATTATTATTTTAATTTCCCGGGAAATTCTCCCTGTATCCTGCGTCCGAAAAAGCGGCTACGCAGTTAATAGATTATCAAAAAGGAAAGACGCCCCTGTATCAGAGGCGTCTCCATATTTTTCTGTAACAAAACTACAAATTACAAGTTAAACCGCAAACCAAAGCTGTGTGTGCCTTGAAAAGGCGACGTTGCGCGGAACGAGTAATCAATGGCCAAACGTGGCCCACCTTCCTTTTTAAACGGAATGTCGAATGAGGCTCCTGCTGCTAATCCGGTATAAGCATCTAATCTGGTATCCGCACTAAACTGGCCTTTTTCAAATCGCCATGCAGCACGTAACATAAATATCTCTTTCCAGCCCCACTCCAGCCCAACACCATAGTAATCATAACCAAAGGCGTTCGATGTAAAGTTTGCAATGGCTGTAAGTCTGTAATCCTGTTTAAAAACCTTAGGCTTTACTTCTTTCTTGGTTCCCATCCAAAAATCATAAGCTGCGCCAATGTTTAACTGGGTTGGCAATTCAAACTTGTTAACGCTGCTCTCCTCCTGTAACGTATAAGTGGTGGTAGACACAATCTGAACTGAGGTTGCCAATGCATCTCCACTGAACCTCATCGGCGTACCAACGTTACGCAGCGAAACACCAAAATGTATATTGTCTTTTGGGCCGGTAACATACTGCAACCCTCCGTCTATACAAAAACCAACCGCATTCATATTGCCAAGTCCTTCATCAATTAATCTGAAGGTAATACCGCCCGAAATGCTGTTCGAAAACTTACGTGCATAAGTAAGGCCAATGTTTACAAACGCAGGTGAGTAAGTACCAATCCCACCTTCAGGGGCACTGGTGGTCGTTTTTTCTATACTGCCCAGGTTTAGCGCCTGAATGCTAAGCGCAATTACATTGTCTTTTACATTTTGCGCAAAGCCAAAATGCGCAACACCCACGCCCGAACCTTGCAGCCACAATGAATATGCAGCAGCTATTTCAGTTTTTTGCGTAAAGGCCATTCCCGCCGGGTTTATTCTTTCAGATTCTACACCCTGCACATCGGCCGTATTCATACTCCATAATCCGGTCGATCGCCCCCAGCCATTCATCAGTAATTCTGCCGCTCCGGCTTCTCCGCTACGGTCAGGGTTACCTGCAAAAGCCTGCACACCTGCTAAAACCACACTAAACATTACTATAATTCTCTTCATAAGGTCTTACTTTATATAAAATATTTTAGTAGTTCGTTATATTGTCGGGCCTTACAGCTCCAAACCATTTTAAAGTTGTCTGGCCTATTCCCGGTGCCTCTATATGGAAAAGATAAATTCCACTGGCAATCGGAACCCCGGCATTGTTGGTAAGGTCCCAGGTCACCGAGGTCGATACATTAACCGCAGTAATTTTCTCTCCACTACTGGTTTCAACTTCCTGGTTGGTTGTCGGGTCTACACCTACTGATCTTTGCAGGGTCCTTATCAAGGTGCCATCCAGGGAATAAATAGTGACAGTACAGGTATTAGGCAAATTGGTAACATAAACAGCTGCACTGTTGGCAGTAGTTTCGTAAGCCGAATATGCCAGGTAAGGATTAGGGACTACCCGTATTTCGTCCAAAGCAGATTTGGCAACAGGTCCGTTGTTTTGCTTGGCACCTAATCCAACGGTAGTAAAAGTATATACCGGTAACGAATCAAATCCTGGCGATGGGCTTACGGCCAAAGTTTTCTGATATGGTTTTTCAACCCTCAGCTTTACAGTTACTTCACTTGGCGGAATGTAAGCAACGCCGTTAACATCACTGGCAAAACTATAACCGCTGCTAAGATAAGGGATACAGGTCCACATCAGGTGCTTGTAAAAATTGGCCATGTTCGGATTAAGCAACTCAGTAGTATTGCTCTGTATCATATCATAGTAATGTAACAGGGTATCACTGGCCATTTGGCCCCCGTCGTACTTGGTATCCATCACATAAATAAAGTGCTTGCCACCAAAGTATGGTAACTGCGGTATTATTTGCCCCGGGAAGACGATCTCATTATATAAGTTGGAAGTAGGATTCCAAAGCATATCTGTACCGTTCTGATTGCCCATGTCCGAACTCTCACCAAAAGCAATATTTAAACGCTGACCGGTTTCAACATTAATAGCATATCCCGGAAACCACGAACGTCCGCGGTTATAAGATGGCTGTTGCACCAGGTAATCGCGTGTATTGGGGTTATGCCAGTCCATGGAAGGCGCCATTCTGATCTCGCCTTTAAAAGCACCCTTCCCTGCAAGGGAGGCAGCAGACCTCTGATACAAATCATTCCCCTCATTTACATCCTCATCTTCACCCGTCTCAAACACTACACATTGCGACCATAGTTGAGTATTCGGGGTAATTACCACATCAACGCTTGCCAGTTTATCAAGCGTGTTTTGCGGAGGGGGGCTTTGATATCCAACACCTCCATAATTCTTCCATTTAAAGCCCGGGCCATACACATATGGCGGCGAGTTATTAACCGGAGACTTGGTGCTGTAATTAGCCGTCAGGCAGTAAGGCGCCCAGGTTCCACCCAAAATATTATTGAAAACATTGTTTGAATCATCAAAGTTGTTTGGCGCGGGTACATTTCCGGTATACCACCAGTTATCATCAAAGCAATAAGCAAGGGCTTTCGTGGCTGGTGTCATGCTGCCCGGGTCGTTAAGAACTGTTCCCGAGCGAATCCAGTTTGTTACAACATCGCTACCGGTATTCGCCAAAAAAGTAAGCCATTGTTTGGTTGAATCCTGCCATTGAATGCTCGATTGGCTGTTATTAACACCATAAACCGGGCGGGGCTGCGCATTGGCACTGTTATTCAGATAGTTTGCTGCAAGGGTGTATACCGATAATGGTGTACCCAGATTAAGCGAAAATCCGTAATCAATGGGCTCCGTTCCACTATAGGATATTATCTCCTGCTGATAAGGCCGGTCAAGTAATCTGTCGGCATAAATAGTATCATGGTTGGTTAAATCCAGTATCCGCCAGTAACTGAATGTTTGAGCAGACAATACGGTATCCGCACGTATAGATGTTTTTATCGAATCACCTGCATGATATGTTACAGTTACCGGAATTACATATCCAACCGGTAATATGGTATCACCTACATGTACCTTATCAACGCTTTGGATTACTGTATCCTGGTGCGCTTGCCCAAGCACATGCAAAGTATCCTTACAGGTATACGTAAAGGAATCTTCAAACTGAACTTCAAAATTGGCTTCTTTCAATCCAACCGGGTCAGTAACCTGAAAACCAATAGGATCAAAACCTGCCATATAGGTCAAAGTATCAATTGAATTGGTTGGAGAGTTCAGAATATTCAGAATTGTCTGTGGAGTAAGAGAAAGGTTATTGCCGCCATTCCCCTGGCCTTCTACCCGCTGAACGTTTACACCCTGTCCCCAGGTGGAATTCAAAACGGTTCCGTTGTTCCGGGAATCGGTAATATGAGGTATAGCCGAGTATATATTAAAGTTACCCCTGCCCGGAAGGAATTGTGTTTTCTGTCCTCCCGCCAAAGGATACGCCTGGTTATACGGTGCATAATTATTATACGCAAAGGCAATTGCGCAGTAATAATAAGTGGTATTGTTAACCAATTGAGAACTGCTACCCTGGGCAAAAAAATCTTTTTTCAAGTCAAACGACGAAACAATTCCCGAATTTGAACCGGTCGCCTCTAAAGTAGGCACCAGTAACCCACCCAGGCCGGCATCCGCCACATAATTAATAAACTGCTGCTGGGCAACACCACCATCATCTTTAATATCGCATTCTGCAACTAATTGTGCCTTGGTAGGGTCATTTAAGTCACTGGCTGATACCTGAGGATTAACTACCTGGTATAAAAGGTATCCCTGAAATCTGTATAATGAATCGCCGTGGCCACCTAAAAACAGGTCAACCTGCTGGGCAGTTTTTCCATCATTCTGGGCATAGCTTTCGCCAAAATTATTCGAACCTTTTAAGTTTACCAGGTTAATAATAACCTCATTGGCCAGTTCCCTAATTTGCAGAGTAGGAGCTTCCGGTCCATCAAGCAACTTAAAGCAGGTGTTAAACAGGGCTTTGGCTTCATCAGCTACAGGGCCAATAGTTGTTTGAAAACTTGGGCAAAGGCCTACGCCATTTCCCGGTGGGCGCAACCAAGGCACACCCACGGTAACAAATTCTACTACCCCGGGGGTAAGAGTGAACGGTCCGGAAGATTCAACAAACCTTCTGTCACCCGGTGTTGTATGTGCAGAACACTCGCTCCATGCACTGGGCGAATTATCTGTAGGATCACTTGGAAAACAATACTTGGTTGGTACACCACCGCTGTTGTAACCGCTTTTACCATATTCAAAAGGAGTACCATCACCCCAGTATCCTGTTTGAAAATTACGGTATTGGGCCGCAGTAATCGGATCGCTCTGGGCAGGTGACGGGGCGCCCTGTCCGGTAAAATAACAGAAAGAGGTCATACCAAGGTCAGGATATATCCCGTTAACCGCGCTATCAGCCAGCGGACCTTGAAAAAACTCGACCCCAACTATAGGTAACTGCGCTCCATATCCGTTTTCAGGTGCACAATCCGGATCCGGAGTGGTACCATTGTAACAAATACCCAAAGCCCTCCCTACATCGCAACCAACAAGGTCATTGTTAAAGCAACCCAAATCAGGGTCTACCCATTGCGATATGTAAGTACTTAACAGCTTATTCGAAGACTTATTAACTATCTCATAATTATAAAAACTCATGTTATTCAAATCATCCGAAGTCGAAAACTCAAACGCCAGGGTATTTACCTGTACGCCTATGGCTTCCCCATTGGTCTGACTGTGAATGTTGCCCATATCATTAAACACATAAAATGTCATCTGGTCGGCATAAGCAGTTGCAACACCAGTTCTGCACGGAATAACCGGGTAATCACCTTTTAAAGGATTGTAAAGACCGTCCCCGTCATTATCAAAAAATGGCGCAAGGTTATCAGTAATATTAAAAGTAGTACCCAATAAGCTCGGGTCAGTAGCCAGAAACTGGTTACCTACCGCAGGCCAGGCCAATACATCAGCCGGTATATCGGCAGTAGAAGTTGAACCACCTTTTAACTGAAATGCGGCCTGCGCAGTAGCAATGTCAGCCCCGTAAACATTAAAAAATCTGTCAAACTGGCTACAGGTTGCCTGATCTACATTTCCCGATGCATCCAGCGGGCCGGGCCAGTAATCGTTACCATAATCGCGATAACGTTGCGCAGCAACCTTCAGGTTGCCACCTGCATCCAAACCCGATATCCAGATGGCACCGGCAAAAATAGAGCATAGCGGATGGGTTCCATCACCTTTGGGCACCTCGTACTTAGGTAGTGAACTCAAATCCCACCACATATCACCGCCGGTAAGCAACCGGGCACGCACATTGTTAATTTGTATATCAAATTTACTGATACCGGCATTACAGTTGGCCGCTTCGGTTTTATACGATGCCTGCGGGCTATCTGGCCGGGTAGTCTTCGGATTTTCTTTTGCTTGCGCCAAAACACCGGTCAGCATTAAAGCAGAACAGAGTGTCAGGTTCAATAGAATCCTTTTCATGGTACTTAATTTATAATTAACTCAAATATTTTTATTACAACTTTTATCTGCTAAAACAGGAAAACACCACCCAGGTAAATTCTTCTCGGCAAAGCATAGTTCGACGGGTTATTTACATAAATCGCGTATTGGTCTTTAAAGGCTTTCGGATTTAAAGCATTGTTAATGGTTGAAAGGCTTCCCGGGTCGTTCAGGTACCCATCGCTGTTTGGAGTTCCTGTATAACGGTAAACCGACAGCACATTTTCAGTATTAAGCAGGTTCTGTATCTGTAGATATATCTGAAGTGATACATTCCTCCTGTCTTCCGCCTTTTCTTTCTTCTTGCCAACTGTAAAGTTAAAGTTCTTCCAAACCCTCATATTAAGCCTGAAATACCAAGGCAAACGCGCACCGTTGATAGAGCCTTCGCCAATGGCGCGGGTAGCTGTATTTTGCAATCCTTGCGGGGTAACATTACTCTGTTCTGTATAAGGTGTTCCTGAACGCGTAGTAAGCTGGAAACTGATACCCGCATCCGATAATATTTGTACGTTTTTAATTGTTGGTCCATTATAGTCTTTACCTACTCCATAACTATACGTAAGGTTAACATTAATCAAATGGCGCGAGTCGTAATTAAGTGGGCTGATAGAACGCAGGTTAGGGCTGTTGGCATTAATTAAGCTTAACTGCGTTGTAGGGTCCGAACCGGTTCCATCGGCAAACGCCAGGGTATAATTAGCCTTTAAGCTGAAGTTTCCGGTACGGCGCATGTCATAATCCAATGTGAACCCTTTCGAGGTTCCAAAGTCAATGTTACCATAGGTGATATAGTCGTTAGGATAGGCGTTGGTAACTTTGGTAATTTCAATCTGGTCCCTGAACTCGCGGTAAAAAGCTGATATTGTTACAGCCGAAGTGTTGCTTACCTTTTGTTTAAAGCCTAGTTCGTAATCTACCGTCCGCGAAGGTGCAAGTGCCGGGTTATTGATAACACTGCCTATGCTGTTAGCGAAGAAATAGTATTGGGTAGGGTCAACAGCTACCTGGTTGGCGTTAGGTGTTTGAGCAAGGATATCATAATGCGCAAAGAATAAAGCCTTATCCGTTAAGTTAAACGAAAACTGCAGGCGCGGCATGGCTATAATAGTTGGCTTGTATTGCTGGAAAGTCTGGTTAGGGTCGAAAGTGGAGGTTTGAATATTCTCATTCGCATTTTTCAAATATGGCTGAATAGTGCCTGTGCTGGATGCTGATGCAACGGATGCCCCGGTGGCCAAAAGGTTACCATATTGATCATACCATGAACTTCCGTTACGGAAACCAACAATTTTAGTTGGTGCGGCACTGTTATCTACGTAAACTGCATAGTTGCTGCCTATATCGCCGGGCCGGGTAACCGGGCTGCCGTTTAACGAAGTTACTTCACCTGCGGTTTTTATCGGGTACAAAGTATAAGGGTCAATCAGTTCTTCCTGGTTGGCATCAAAACGGTCAATACGTAACCCTACGTTAAAGGCAAGGTCTTTAAAGAAAAAACGGTCCGAAATATATGCATCCGAATAGATAGGGCGATATGCAGGTATTAGCCTGGTATAATTACCATTGGCATCTTTTTGTGTAAAGAAGTCATTAAAAGATGGCTGATTGCTAAGCACGTTTCCGTAAGCGTCATAACCTCTGTAAGTTACATATTGCGACCCCGCACCGCTATTACCAAGTAATTCATCTGGCGAAAACATTTTAATGTTTAATTGCGTAGGGCTCAGATTATCAATATTAATTGGGGTAGTGCCGTTTATCGGGGCTCCTATCGCCTTCCTTACCTGTTGATCGAAATAGGTTTGCAGAGAGCCATTGTATGCATTGTTAAACAAGATGGTATCAGTCAGGTAAAAATTAGGCCTGTTGGGATTGCTATAATTATAGTCAACGCCATTAATCCTGAAAATAGGATTGTTTCGGTCCAGCGTAGCAAGCTGCAAATTCATGTCCGCACGGGCAAGCGACCAAAGGCCGTTTCCCAGCAACGGAAACATCTGGTAATTCCTTTCAATTTTTTGCTCGTACTCAATACCAAATTCAAATGAATGTTTGTTCCTGCTGGCAGCCCCGGGCTTTAAAATGTCGAAAGCACCTTCCAGTCTTACGTGGTATTGGTCGCTGTTACCACCACCTGGCAAGCTCGGGTCGCTGCTATATTGAAAATTACCATAAGCGCCATAGGCACGGCCGGTGTTATACCAGATATTATTCACAAAGTTAGATCGCGAACCATTAATTAAAGCCTGATTACTGGATATGGAAGTAAGGGTGTTTGTAAAAGCGGCATTGTTGCTGTTGTATACTTCCTGGCTTCCGTCGGCATTTGTCTGCGCCCCCAGCAATTCGTAATATTCCTGTGTATACCTTGCGCTCGCAGAGTTAATATTTGAAGCGGTGAAAGCCACTGCCGTATCCTGCACACCGGTTTGTTTCCATCCGCGGTAAACTTTGTTGCCTATCGCAAAAGTGTCATATCCAAAAACCGGAGATTGTTTGGTATTGAATTTACCTATGTAACCGTAAGCAAATGGATTAGTGCCACCGGCCCCTTCTACAAGTTGTTTTGATTTTTCGTAATCAACCTGGATGGTGTAATATGCATTTTGGAAAGTCGATGATTTTTTCTTTTTTCCGTCCTTGGCATCTTCTTCTGATTGTTTTCCCTGTATATTATGCGTAAAACGTCCATAAACCCGGTAATCCAGCGAATTATAGGTAGGGTTGTTTTGAGAATTGAATAAAGAATAACCGTAAACAAACTGCTTCGACTCAAGATAAGATGCCGAACCTCCAAACGATAAAGTGATATTATCAACCGGCCTTATATCCAAACGGCCGTTCCCTCTGAAATCTGTTTCCGCTACGTTTGGCCGTGCAAGTTGTTTATACATGTCGGCCATGGTAACGTTATTAGCAGCCAGCGTGAAACCTTGCGATCCTGCAGTTTGCGATAACGGGTTTTGCTGCAACGTTGAAAGCAAACTTGGATTTACCTGCCACAATCCTATAGCAGATGGGCTTGGGTCTTTCTGATGCTCGTATTCAAATGATGTAAAGAAACCCATAATGGTTTTCTTGGTGCTTTTTTGTTTCCAGATAGGCCCTTCAAGGCTTCCGTTAACCAGGTTATATCCGTATGCATCAAGGCCCTGGGTAGTTTGAAATTCAAGGCTGCCACTTACCGTGCTTGATGGTCCCTTGGAAGTAATATTAACTATACCACCGCTCAAATCACCGTATTTGGCAGGCACACCACCGGTAATAACCTGCAACTGCTCTATTGAAGAAGCCGGTAAACTTGGTGTCCCTATAACTTTTACACCATCCACATAATATTGTGTCCCATCTTCCCGGCCACCTCTGATGTTCAGGCTTCCTCCCTGATCACTCTGAAATACCCCTGCTGTAGTAGCCGCTATATCACTGATATTTTTGGTAGACATGTTGGCAATTTCCGTTGCCGACACCACGTTTTGGGCCGATGTATTACCCGGATCTATCAATGGCACTTTATAAGATATAACTTCAACAGCCGTTAATTCCGTTGATGAGGATTTCAGTTTAAAGTCCAGAAATGTTTCTTTGTCATTATTTACAACAACATCTACCTGCTTTTGAGCTGCATACCCCACATACGATACCTGAACATTGTACTTGCCCGGCGTTAAAGGGCTAATTGAATAATTGCCGTCAAAATCGGTTTGGGTTCCTCTGCCGGTAGGCGCTCCTTTACTATCAACCAACACAACGTTGGCAAACGGTATGCCCTCACCGTTCTCATCCTTTACCTTTCCCGAAATCTGGGCATCGGCAGCAAATACAATAGCCAACAAACTAAGCAGAGTAAGTATTTTCTTCATACGCAAGTTATATATCCTTAACCTAAAGCCGTCAAAAATAGATTTTTTTGGCAAACAAAGTTAACCAGTTGTTAAAAGCAATCTTTTTTTTGCACCGGGGGGAACAAATGCACAAAAACTATAAATGACACAGAGGTAAAAATAGGCGCTTTAGGGGTGGCAACGAAGAAGCTTATGTCATTTTTGTGTCATAAAAGAGGTGCCTGATATATTTTTTGAATGCGCGAAAGCAACACTTCAGCAATTTTTCGTTTTGACTCATGGGTCCAGCCCGCAATATGGGGGCTTAAAAATATGCGGCCTTCGCCAATCAATTGGTCAAAAACACCCTGCTCCTCTCCGTTCAGCTCATTTATTTTTTCATTCTCCAATACATCAAGCGCCGCACTCATAATCTTACCTTCCTCAATACAGCGCAACAGCGCCGCTGAATCTAAAACCTTGCCCCTCGAAGTATTCACTAACCGGTACGGTTTTTTGAATTGGCTCAAAAAGTTGTAATCTATCATAAACCTGGTTTCAGCGGTAAGGGGCAGGTGTAGGCTCAAAACATCTGCCTGCTCTGCAATTTCTTCTATCGTTGCCTCCTTTACATGCCCCGCTGAAAACCCGTGATAATACTTATCATACGCCAAAACCTGAACATCAAAACCCGCAAGCAGTTTGGCAAAAGCTTGTCCGGTATTGCCAAAAGCAATCAATCCAACTGTTTTTCCCAAAAGCTCATCACCCCGGTTCTCTTCGCGCTTCCATGCACGGTTTTTGACCTCGTTGTTGCATTTGCCAACATTGCGCATCATATTTAATAAGGCCCCCAAAGCAAACTCTGCCACCGCATTCCTGTTGCCTTCCGGCGAATTAAAGGCGTATATATTTTTCAGCTTGGCATATTCCAGGTCAATCACCTCAAGCCCTGAACCGGCCCGGCAAACAAACTTTAGCAACCCGGCACGGTCTATCATCTCCTGGCCAACATATACTTTGCTGTTTATTACAAGGCCCTCGTAGCGGTTAATATTTTCAAGTACTTCCTCCGGTTTTATTTTGGGCCGATAGTGCACTTCAAAACCCATTTGTTCCAGCCCCTCCGGTAAAAGCGGGTGAACTTCATCGGTTATCAGAATCTTTCTGGTATCTGGCATAAAGAATTCAATTATAATTTCGTCGGAAATACAATTCGCGTCAACTCTTCAAAAGCTGCTACAGAAAGCTGCTCGGGCCTCAGGTTAAAAGTATCGCTTTCCAATATTGCTTTATCGTTTACCAACTCCTTTAAACTATTACGCATTGTTTTTCTGCGCTGGTTAAATGCCGTCTTTACCACCCGCTTAAACTGGTCCTCATCGCAACTTAATGCTTTTATTTCCCTGCGGGTAAGCCTGATAACACCCGACATTACCTTAGGTGGTGGGTTAAAACTTTCAGGCGGTACATCAAATAAATAGGTACAATCGTAAAACGCCTGGGCCAAAACGCTCATCACCCCATAATCTTTTGAGCCGGGTTTTGCCGCAATACGCAGGGCCACTTCCTTCTGAAACATCCCGGTCATCTGGCTTACCACGTTTCGGTGGTCAATAATTTTAAAAACTATCTGGGATGAAATATTGTAGGGGAAGTTGCCCACTATATGCGATGGGTTCTGCAAAAAACTTAAATCCGTTTGCAAAAAATCCTGGTGAATAAGCTTACCCCGCAATATAGGATGGGTTTGCAGCAAATGGGCGGCCCACCTGTCATCCAGCTCTATCACATAAAAGTTATCGGGTTTGTCCTTTATCAGGTAAGTGGTTAACGCCCCCATACCCGGCCCTATTTCAACCACAGTTTTAAATCGGCCTAAATCACCAATGGCATCGGCAATTTTTTGCAGCACACTTTCGTCCTTCAAAAAATGCTGCCCTAAAGATTTCTTCAAATACAAGCCCGACACCCGGCAAAAATAAGATTATTGGGGAGTTAGTCAGGCTCACATCCGGCTTTCAACAATAAGAACAAGAAACCGATAAAGCCTCATTTACCTTTCCTCTGTATTAATTATCTTCGTAGCACTATGAATACTATCACCTTTCAATCAAGTTCAAAATCCAAGTTAAACCAATTAGTTAAACTGGCTAAAGACATGGGTATCGAACAAGTTGATGACCATGAACTCACTGACCAAGAAATGGCCCTGCCTGGCCCCAAAGTAAGCCAAAAGCGCCTGAAAGAATGGCTGGCCAAAGATGACGGAGATGCAGTTGATGCCGAAGAAGCGTTCGCCCACATCAGAAAGCAATTAGCAAAAACCAGAACGAAGAAACAAAAGTAGTTCTTCGAAAAAGAGCGATTAATGCGTTGCTTAAAGCCTCCGCTTTTGTGGAAAGCATCAACACTACAGGCAGCGGTGATAGGTGGTTGGATAAAATAGAAAAGATAATCTTCAGACTAGCTGCCTCAAAGGCCAAATTTGCTATTTGTAAGCACCCGTCTTTGGCGAAATTTAGCTATAGGTGTTATGCCAGTAAAGACTGGGTAATTGCTTTCAGGGTAAAAGAAAATGAATTTGAAGTTTGCCGTTTTATACTCGGCTCCCGCCTTGCTTAAAATCCTCTCCATTTCGCCTTGTGCCAATAGCCCAAACCCCATTCCCCCTAAAAAGTTATCTTAGCCCCCACAAAAATTTAAAACATGATTATTGAACTACAGGTTTGTAAAGATTACAGCAAATTCGACCATAGCATTATTCTGATTGATAAAGATACCTCGCTCAATTCTTTAGGTTTGTCAAAAACTGACCTGAGTGCCGTACAGAATTTTTTTGACGATAAAAAAGGAAGCACCTACCAGAAAAACGCCGAAGGCAAAACTTTAAGTGTGGTAAAAATTGACACCACAAAAGAAAAATTTAAAGTGCTTGAAGAAACCCGCAAAGCCGGTTACGGCCTCAACAAATTTTTAAATGGCCGGAAAATAAAAGAAGCATCATTATTTAATGCATCATCCGAAGCTTCTTTAACAGCCGCTTTCGCCGAGGGCCTGTTGCTAAGTAACTACCAGTTTTTAAAGTACAAAACCCTGGAGAAGAAAGAAAACAGCTTAACAACCCTGCAGGTAGATGCCCGTTCTGCCGATAAAAAAACGCTGGAAGAAATTACAAACCTGGTTGAAGCCAACTTTTTTGCCCGTACGCTGGTTAACGAACCGCTATCCTTTTTAACTGCTGAACAGCTGGGTGCTGAAATCAAAAAAGCCGGCTCAAAATTTGGCTTTAAAGTGGATGTATTTAATAAGAAGAAGATAGAGGCCCTGAAAATGGGTGGCCTGCTTTCAGTAAATAAAGGAAGTATAGACCCGCCAACGTTTACAGTATTAGAGTATAAACCGGCAAAAGCGAAAAACAAAAAACCAATAGTACTGGTAGGTAAAGGTGTTGTCTATGATACCGGCGGCCTTAGTTTAAAGCCGACTCCAAACAGCATGGATATGATGAAATGCGATATGGCTGGTGCTGCAGCAGTAGCGGGTATTTTTAAAGCTGCTGCTACATTAAAACTTCCCATTCATCTTATCGGGCTGATACCCGCAACCGATAACCGGCCCGGCATGAACGCCTATGTACCCGGCGATGTAGTTAAAATGATGAGCGGCCTGAATGTTGAAATGCTGAACGCCGATGCCGAAGGTCGTATGATACTGGCTGATGCCCTGCACTACGCCAAACAATTTAAGCCCGAACTGGTAATTGATTTTGCAACACTAACCGGTGCTGCCGTAAGGGCCATAGGCTCTGTAGCAACTGCTTATATGGGTACCGCAAGCGATGAGGTAAAGAAGAAACTGGAAGTAAGCGCCGACCAGGTATATGAACGCCTCATTCATTTTCCGCTGTGGGATGAATACGGCGATTGGATAAAAAGTGATGTTGCCGATATTAAGAACGTAGGACCCGGAGAGGCCGGCCATATTACCGCAGGCAAATTTTTAGAGTACTTTGTCGACTATCCATGGTTGCACCTGGATATTGCGGGAAGCGCATACCTGATGAAAGAAGACAACTATCGTGGCAAGTACGGCACCGCTGTAGGGGTAAGATTAATTACAGATTTTTTGAAAAACTATTAGTGGTATAAGCAAACACTGTTTAACCGTTCTTTAATACAAATAACAAATGGAACATAAAAAATATACAGTTGGTATTACCATCGGTGACTTCAACGGAGTTGGGCCCGAAGTAATTATCAAAACACTTGAAGACGAGCGTATTTTTAAATTTTGCACGGTCGTTATTTACGGGCAAAAAAGTGTAATATCCTTTTATACACGGCACTTTAAAATTCAAAACTTTAATGTGCATGAAGTAACTGATGCTGCGCCTGTTAACCCCAAAATACCTAATATTATTAACTGCTGGCCCGAGCAGGTGCAGATAAACCCGGGCGAAGCAACCGCCGAAGGTGGCAACCGCGCCATGATTTGCTTAAATGCGGCACTTAAAGACCTCTCCGAAGGTAAAATTGATGTACTGGTTACAGGGCCGGTAAACAAAAGCAGCATCAGCCACACTTACCCCGATTTTAAAGGACAAACAGAGTACATTTCCAAAGCAGCCGGCAATGAAAACTCAATGATGCTTTTAGTAGATGAAGGCCTGCGTGTTGGCCTCATTACCAACCATGTTTCATTAAAAGATGTTACCGGAAAAATCGACATCAACCTTATAATTTCCAAAATTGACATATTAAACCAAACACTAAAACAGGATTTTCTGATCAGCAAACCCCGTATAGCAGTGCTGGGATTAAACCCCCACGCCGGCGATAATTCGTTATTGGGTAAAGAGGAGAAAGACATAATAGCACCGGCTGTAAACCGGGCTAAGGAAAAAGGCATCATAGCAGTAGGCCCGTTCTCCGCCGATGGCTTTTTTGGTATGCATCACTACAGGCAGTTTGATGCCGTTTTGGCGATGTATCACGACCAGGGCCTGGTACCTTTCAAAACATTATCGTTTGGCACCGGTGTTAATTACACCGCCGGGCTTAATATAATCCGTACTTCACCCGACCACGGCACTGCTTTTGATATCGCCGGTAAAGACCTTGCCTCACCCGACTCACTGCGCGCAGCAATATTTTCAGGCATTGATATTGCCGAAAAGAGAGCTGCATATAAAGAAATGACGGCTAACCCTGTTGAAAGGGTTACTTTAGATAAAGAGTAAACCTAAATAAGTAAAGGTTAAATACTGCAACGCGCAAACCACGCTTACCCAAGGTAAGTTGGTGGCCTTGAAGCAGCTTATAAATTATTATTGCCCCTTCAATTTGGCAGTTTATCCCCTGCGCTCTGTATTTCGTCTCTTAGTTCTTTTGTGTCATCCGCAAGCACTCTGCGGAATTCGGCTGAAACCTTAAAACTCTTTTGTTCCACTTGGGCAAGCAGTAAAACATTATCATGCAAACGTCCTATCTGGTCTTGAAGTTTATCCAGATGTCTGTACCCTTTTGATGAAAGCAACCGGCCTTTTTCCCTGGCCGTTAAAAGGTTACTGCAATACATAAACTGTTTCAGGAGTTTGCGAAATTTATGTAGATGATCATCACTTTTAATATGGTTCCATTTACTTTTAATCCGCTTATGTAGTTTTTTGCAATATGGGTAAATGGCATCACGGTCAAGCTTATGCAAAGCGTCAATAACGTCACCCGGGGCCTCTCTGATGGCCTTCAGATAACCCGGTGCTGCAATTCTGAGTTCTTTATTAAACTTTAAAATTATTGCCTCAGAGAGGTTATTTCTGTTACTCCCTCCCTCATCCTCCTTTAAACGTTCTGCATGCAAAATCTCTTCGCGTATGGAGCCGAAGTGTCTGTATACCTTTTTATAAGGGGCATAATATTTAACAAAACTGAAATGCGCTTGCAATTGGTTTAGCATTAGCAGAAGCGCCCTTATCTTTTTTATAGCAACCCTTAACTTATGCAAATCTTCCGCATCCTTCGCACGTTTATAAGTCCGCAGAAACTCATAACACACATTTTGTTGCTCAAGAAAGTATTCATCTGCTGTAATGGTATTTTTTTTCATAACAACACTTTTAAAAGCAGATGAACAGTTGCAACTCCATGTTGTAAATCAATTACAAACGTAGCGTTAATATCTCTTTTCGCCTGTTACTCCGCTCAGTGCTGCATATGATAATTGTCAGAATACAGAACCGGGTGACGGTTTTCCGGTTAAGTTTCTGCAAGCCATCCACGCCATCCTGAACTTAATATCAATATACACAATAACAGAATCTGCTCAGGCTGAATCCGCCAGCCTCTGGTATAAATCTAAAAAGATACCGGCGCACCGAAAGCGCCGCCTGAAGTGCGGGATATTAAGAATTAGTTTTTTTCATACCCGATCGCGCTCACTATTATTCCCCCTGTTTTGATAACCCGACAAAAAAAACCAACTTTGACTTACTACCACTTTCTATTAAGGCCGTATGAAATATTTAATTGCATTATTGTTTCTTATCAGTTCCGCTTTTCTTTTTGCTCAAAAAGATGACGATGGCGGATTTGTGGGATTTAAATCCAATGCCAAGCCAAACCCAAAAGGAAAAACGAATATATTTAAAGTGGGTATTATCCCCTTTTTTGAAGGCCAGATTTACGGCACCGGCGAACTTCGCTTTAATTACGAACGGGTAATAGCAAAGCAACAATCCATTTTAGTTGGCATCTCATACGTATTCCCTAATCTCCTGGGATTGGCACTTTATTCAAGCGGGGCAAGCGGTGGAAGGGGCAGCACTGGCGGAACCACCGGATATGGGAGCACTCCGGGCTTTCTCGATGCTAATTATGCTTTTGAAGGTGTGCGCGGCATGCTTGGTTACCGATATTATTTAATGAAAAGAAGAGGCGCCCCTTACGGTATTTATGTAGGGCCATATTTGTCTTACAATTTTGTCAATGTAAGTCAAAAAGCCGCCCCGCAAAACTACGAAGGCCTTAATTATTTCGATGCCTGTGCCGTGTTCGGCGTACAGGCAGTCAGCAGCAAACATTTTGTTTTCGACTTTACTACCGGTCTGGGTTATAAAGACAATTTTATCTCAAACCCGAACAGTAATATGGAACTAAGTCCGCAAACCATTAACATACCACCATTCGACCACGTGAAATTTTTGATACAATTAAATTTCGGATACGGTTTATAGTGTACTCAGTTTTGAATAAGGAGGAGTAATAACCTGCACCGGCAAACTGTTGCTTTTTACTACACTGCTGGTTTTATATCTTATTAAGTGACTAACATACGTTATGACATTAGTTACCTTCGCAGACGATAATTGCGATAATATCATTAATCTAGCATTGTAATTTTTACACTAAGCATTATGGTCATTGGTTTACTGAAGGAGAAAGAAGGCGAAAACCGGGTATCGGTATTATCCGAAATAGTTGTCGCACTAAAAAAACTTAAAGCCGGCGTTTGGTTCGAAAGCAATGCAGGGGCCGCCGCCTATGAAGGCGATGCTAACTACATTAAAGCCGGCGCAGAACTAAAAACCCGCGATGAAATACTTGCCGGTGCCGATATTATTCTTTCTATCAACTTGCTGGCCCCTGCTGAAATTTCGAGGATAAAAAGCGGTTCGGTTATTATCGGTGTATTTCAACCGCTTGCAAATTTTGCCCAGTTTTTTGCCTGGGCTGAAAAAGACATTACCATTTTCTCGTTAGATATGCTACCGCGTACAACCCGTGCCCAGGCTATGGACGTACTTAGTTCCCAGGCCAGCGTGGCAGGCTATAAAGCCGTATTGGTAGCTGCAGAACATTACCCACGTTATTTTCCAATGCTTATGACCTCAGCAGGTACCGTTACCCCAGCCAAAGTATTGATATTGGGTGCCGGAGTAGCTGGTTTGCAGGCTATTGCAACCGCTAAACGCCTGGGCGCCGTAGTTGAGGTTTTCGATACCCGCCCTGCGGCTAAAGAAGAAGTAATGAGCTTAGGTGCTAAATTTATTGAGGTAGAAGGTGCAGCTGATGCCTCTAAAGCCGGCGGGTATGCGGTTGAACAAACTGAAGAATACAAACAAAAGCAACAGCAAAAAATAAATGAAGCCGTTGCAAAAGCTGATATTGTAATTACCACCGCTCAAATACCCGGAAAACGAGCCCCTTTACTGCTTAAAACCGCTATGGTTGAAAGTATGAAGGCCGGTTCAGTTATTGTGGACCTGGCAGCCTCTTCAGGAGGCAACTGCGAATTGACCAAAAATAACGAGGTTGTCATTTATAACGGCATTAGTATCATTGGCAATTCTAACCTGCCCGGCTCGGTTCCAGCCGATGCAAGTAAATTGTACGGCAAAAACATCATTAATTTTTTAAAACTGATAATAAACGAAGACGGCCAGCTGAATCTGAATTTTGAAGACGATTTGGTGGTCGGGGCATGTATTACCCATAATAAAGAAGTTGTTAATGAACGTGTTAAAGGAATGGCTGCACATAACTAATGGCAGCCATTTTCGTTTTATATAAAGTAACCATAAAACCGTATTTGCCATGGAGAATTTTTTTGTAAGCCTGGAACACCTCATTTCAGTACAAACTGTGTACATCGTTATCCTGATGGTGTTTTTAGGTATTGAGGTTATATCACACGTGCCCAGCATTTTGCATACGCCGCTTATGAGTGGTGCTAACGCTATACATGGGGTAATAGTAATCGGGGCAATCATAGTTTTGGGTAAGGTTGAAAGCAACAATATTCCTGCCCTCGCAATTGGTTTTACAGCCGTTTTGGTGGGCACCCTTAATGTGGTGGGTGGCTTTGTGGTTACCGACAGGATGCTTGAAATGTTCAAAAAGAAAAAATAATTATTGATAAGGGCTCATGTAGTTAAAACAAAATCATGGAAACAGTCACACAGGACATACTGGCGGCAGCTTACCTTATAGCCTCAGTCAGTTATATTTTAGGCCTTAAAATGCTTAGCAAACCCGATACGGCGCGCAAGGGTAACATCATTG
The DNA here is from genome assembly GCA_903889265.1 of uncultured Bacteroidota bacterium. Taxonomy (GTDB): domain Bacteria; phylum Bacteroidota; class Bacteroidia; order Chitinophagales; family LD1; genus Bog-950. The sequence continues at coordinate 8,757 of CAISWS010000367.1, read as the reverse complement.
CAGCAATAGGGATGGCTTTGGCAATATTCGCCACCATATTTTTGTATTCCGAAAACGGAAACCCCGTTGGTAATAAGATTTACATTTTCGTAGCGCTGATAATAGGCACCCTAATTGGCGTAAGGGCAGCACGCACCGTGCAAATGACCCAAATGCCCGAAATGGTTTCTCTTTTTAACGGCATGGGAGGCCTTTGTGCCGCTTTAATTGGCATTATCGAAATTTACCACACGCAATCAACCGAAAAAACCAAGCTCCTTGCCATTTGCGCAGGTTTGGTAATAGGTACAATTTCTTTCAGCGGTTCAATGATTGCCTGGGGTAAACTAACCGGTCGTTTTAGCGATAAGATTTTCCCTATGCAGCAGTTCTTAAATATCGGGCTAATGACCATCATCCTGGTTATGGCCGGTGCTATTATTTTAAGCCCTGTCGTTAACCCCGTAATGCTTTATATGGAGCTATTGCTTTGCGTGGGTTACGGAATTTTATTTGTGCTTCCAATCGGCGGTGCCGATATGCCTGTGGTTATTTCCCTGCTTAACTCATTTACCGGTGTGGCAGCTGCCTGTGCAGGTTTTCTTTACAACAATATGGCTATGTTAACCGGCGGTATACTGGTAGGCTCAGCAGGCACCATACTTACCATTTTAATGTGTAAAGCCATGAACCGCTCATTAACCAATGTGTTAATAGGCGCATTTAAAGCCCAGGGGCCTAAAGAAGCAGAAACAGATAATGGCGGACAGATAAAAGAAGTTTCCCTGTCTGATGCAGCCGTAATGATGAGTTACGCTAAAAAGGTAATGATAGTACCGGGTTACGGCTTAGCCGTTGCACAGGCACAACACACCTGTCACGAACTTGAAAAAGCACTTGAAGAAAAAGGAGTTGAAGTAAGATATGCCATTCACCCGGTTGCAGGCCGTATGCCCGGCCATATGAACGTGTTGCTGGCCGAAGCCGATGTATCCTATTCCAAGCTACTTGAAATGGATGAAGCCAACCTCGAATTTTCAACTACCGATGTGGTAATGATATTGGGTGCCAACGATGTGGTAAACCCTGCCGCTAAAAACAACAAATTATCCCCTATTTATGGTATGCCCATTCTTGAAGTAGACCACGCCCATGCCGTAATAGTTAACAAACGTTCCATGAGCGCAGGTTACGCCGGCATTAAAAACGAACTGTTCTACGAACCTCAAACCTCCATGCTTTTCGGCGATGCTAAAAAAGTATTACAACAACTGGTAAGTGAAATAAAAGCCAATTAAGAACTGACTCCTCCTCGCCAACATACATAACAAACTATCGCAAGGTTCACTTTTTACCCACTGTTTTTCAAGCAATGCGATGAAAAACGAAGATTGTCACCGCCGGCAGGGGCGTAGGGGGTGGTGAGTATCTGGTGGTTACCGGTTGCTAAAACTATGGAAAAAGCTTTTCCCGAATAGCTACTTAGAGGGCGAAAAGGATGAGCCTGTCACAAACACCGAAAAACGAATACCTCATCAACCTAAACACTTATCTTAGCTTCGCCACAACCGAATAAAAGACTTTGAACCGCACCATCCTGCTCACTTTTAAAATCATTCTATTCCTGCTGTTAAGCTGGTTCATTATTAACCAGCTGTTTTTAAAAAACGATTTCAAAACTCAATTCAACTTTTGCATCCAACATCTGCAGGGAAATAAATTCTGGTTATTTCTGCTGGCTCTTTTTCTAATGCCACTCAATTGGGGATTGGAAACCATCAAGTGGAAAGTCCTGCTGCGCTCAGAGGTACCGCTTATCCGGCTTCTTAAATCAATCGTTGCCGGTATAACCGTTGGCTTTGTAACACCCGGCCGTACCGGCGAATTTGCAGGCCGCGTATTGTTCCTCAACGATAACAACGGCGCAAAGGTTTTCTACCTCAGTTCAATTGGTGGTTTGGCACAAACAGCAGCATCACTGGTTATCGGTGTACCCTTCGTATTCATATGGAGCAACAATGTTTTTATCACCGAAATAGTAACAGCTTCCGCAGCAGTTTATCTCCTTGCATTTTTCCGGTTCGATCTCCTCAACAGGCTTTTATCATCCTTAACGTTCCTCCAAAAATACGGCCTGATAATTGAAAACGGCGACCTGCCCGTTATTGAAACGCAGGTTTATGTGCTCACACTCTCCGCTTTAAGGTTTGCTGTATACTCGCTGCAATATGTGCTTTTGCTCATGTTTTTTGGTGTAAGCGCAAACTTACTGGCTCTGTTTACACATAGTATTGTTTACCTGCTGGCACAAACATTTTCTCCCCTCATGCCGCTGCTCGACTTTAGTTACCGCGGCGCCACCGCGCTCTATGTGTTCAAAAACTTCTCAAACAACAACATTGCCATTTTAAGCACGGTAATGATAGTATGGTTAATTAACCTCGTAGTGCCAGCCATTATCGGCTATTTATTTATTTTAAAGAGGAAGGCAATTTACCTTCCGCACTTCAAGTCCTGAAATAAAGCCGGTTCAATTGTCCTTATTCTTAATTTCAAATAAAACCGGCCTATTATCCCTGCATAAAGATACTTTTGCCTTTTGTTTCCCATTAATCCTTCTCCATATGTCCGCAACTGATACCGAAACTTTCTTCAAAGCGCTTGCTGATAACATCACCGCGCAACAATTCATAAAACTGACCCTCAGCGACCGTCGCGATAAAAGCAACAACCTTAAAAACGTTTTTGTAAAACCGGTTGTCCTCAAAGCAGGCTTCATGCTCTCTTTTGTTTACAGGCACCCCACAAAAGACATTACCAAAAACTACGAAACACAAGAGGGCATTATTTTGCTTAAAGGCATGCTTGAAAAAGGTTTTTATAAAGCAGACCTGTTTACCACCACAAACGACTGGCACCTTACAATTACCAAAAACGGCAAAAGCATTTTAACCAATAAATCCGCAGCAAATCAACAGGCCCCGGTTACTGAACACGACAAAACAAAAAAACGATACGTAATCCCTGAAAACAATATTTACCTCCGCGAGTTAGGCATTACCTCAGCCGAAGGCAAAGTAAAAAGCGATAAGCAGGATAAATTCAGGCAGATAAATAAGTATGTTGAGGTAGTAGACAATATCATTAGTTCAGCTTCCTTGCCACCTGATTTTACTATTGCCGACATGGGTGCTGGAAAAGGTTACCTTACGTTTGCATTGTACGATTACCTCACCAACAGTTTACACCTAACACCCAAAGTAACCGGTGTTGAAATGCGCAAGGAACTGGTAGAAAACTGCAACCAGATCGCGGCAAAGGCCGGATTCGGCCAGTTGAATTTTATCACCGGTTCAATTGAAACCGCCGAAATTCCAGCGGTAGATATGCTGATTGCATTACACGCCTGCGACACCGCAACCGACCAGGCCATTTATCGTGGAATAACATCCGGTGCCAAAATTATCATCTGCGCCCCTTGCTGCCACAAGCAAATCCGGAAAAGCATGAAACCGGTGAATGATATTAAAGCAATTACGAGGTTTGGTATACTTGAAGAAAGGCAAGCCGAAATTTTAACCGATGCCATGAGGGCCCTGATACTTGAAGCTTTCGGTTACCAAACAAAAGTATTTGAATTCATATCTACCGAACATACCCCAAAAAATGTAATGATAGTTGGAGTAAAAGCCGAAGCAGGCACAAAAACCAATCCCGCTGCCATTGAACAACTCAAAAATTTAAAGGCGATGTACAGTATCGAATACCATCAGTTGGAGAAACTAATGAAACTATAGAAAGCAAAAACATATGTAACTTACTTTTTCAAAAAAGTGGGTCTTCCCTCTGCCCCGGAAAAGGAAGATGCCGAAGGCAGATAGGAGAGGATTACTTCTTTGTATAGGTCCACTTAAACGCCGGCCGCACCGAACCATTCACCGAACCTCCGATAAAATCAAAATTACCAGGCTTATTATGCAGCCTGAATTTTAAGTTCTCCTGCAAATGGTAATCGTGCGGCGAGTTTTTTTCACCTTCCTTAGCATCAATGCCAAAACGAGCCAGGGTATAATAGACCCCCTGTGCCAGAAAATTTCCGGGTATGGTACACTTCAACTCCAGCAACCCGGTTGTATCAGCAAAAGCCCCTACAAAATTTTCCTTCGTGGCATTATTCAACAGGTTGGCAATTAAAACCGGTTGATAAAAAACATCGCTTACAATAAGCAACGCACCCACACTCCCCCCGGTTTTCTTTTTTTCAATCACCATACTAATCTCAATATCATCCGAAGTATAAAGTCTGGCACTTTGGCCTGCCTGCAAAACAGTTACATTCCTTACAACAAAAAAATCATTCCCCGGGGCATCATCGCCCGGCCATTGTATATCCAGCCCATCATTAAGCGCCTGGCTTACCAGGGCTTCCGATAAGTTTCCATTATCCGTTTTCTGTTCGGCCTCGTAATTACCTCTTTGCATTTCAAAATATTCACCCAAAACCTCCGTAGGCGTTCCAACTTTGCGTACACTGCCTCTGTCAAGCCAGAGACATTTGTCGCAAAGCTCAAGTATCTCATTCCGGTTATGCGAAACAAACAGAATCGTTTTTCCCGCCAGTTTAAACTGCTTTATCAGCGTTTGGCTTTTTAACCGGAAACCTTCATCACCTACCGAAAGCACCTCATCCAGTATCAGTATATCAGCCGATATATGAAAGGCAACCGAAAACGCCAGCCTCAAAAACATTCCGTTTGAATAATACTTAACCGGTTGCTCAAAAAAATCCTCAATCCCGCTAAAGTGGCGTATCTTCTTCAGCAACTCTGCATATTCAGATTTTGCCACATCCCTCACGCGCAATTGCATCAAAGTATTTTCATAGCCGGTCAGGTCAGGATGAAAATTGCTTCCTATATCCAGTATAGAAGTAACCGTGCCGTTAATGAGGGCCTCGCCTGATGTAGGCTTGGTAATTTCGCTCAATATCCTCAACAGCGTTGTTTTACCCGACCCATTGCTCCCTATTATGCCCACTACATCACCATTCATCAAATCAAACGTAACATCCTTCAGCGCTTCAAACTCCTGCGGGTTTCGGTTTTCTTTTCGATATGCTTCCTTGGGTATAGATGCATGGTCCTGTTTGTTTAAATGGTATTTCTTCCAAAGGTTCCTCACCGAAATAGCAACATTGCTACTCAAACTAAAGTCCTGCTGTCGGTTATCGGGCATATTATTCACACTGTTTCTTAATGCAAGATAAGTGATAACTATCCATTTAAAATAGTCCGCGTAACATTAATCCCGTTAAACCCTCAATAAGTTTTCTTAACTAAAGCTTTATGTGCAAGTTTGTTACTTTGCAATAAATAGAATCCGTATATTTTCAATTGAACTAAAAGTCACAATCCTTGAAACGCAACTCACAACTTAAAATATATCTGTCATTCATTTTTGCAATGGCCCTTTTCACAGGCCGGGCACAAATACTTAAAACCGTTGCTGCAGAAAAAAATGCCAAAACCAATCTTGAAAAACTGCTGACCGAAAAAGAGTGGAATGAATTGTTCCCCAACCGGTACGGCAAAGGCGAAAATGAGGTAAAAACAAAAAAAGATTTCTATTCCTACGCAGCTTTTGTGGCAGCGGCAAAAGCCTTTCCGCAATTTCTGGACGAGAAGGATGAAGCCACTCAAAAAAGAGAATTATCTGCATTCCTGGCCAATATCTCGCAGGAAACAACCGGTGGCTGGAAAGAAGCCCCCGGCGGATATTTTGCCTGGGGCCTATGCTATTTGCAGGAACAAGGACACCCCAACCCTGCATACGTGAATGCGGAAAGCGAACTTTACCCGGCTGTAAAAGGCAAAAAATATTACGGCCGCGGACCCAAACAATTAAGCTGGAATTACAACTACGGCCAGTTCAGCCAGGCCTGGTTTGGTAGTAAAGATACTTTGCTGCAAAACCCCGATTACCTGGTGCAGGACCCTGTAGTTTCATTCGCCTCCGCTATCTGGTTCTGGATGACTGCCCAGGAGCCAAAACCATCCTGCCACGATGTAATGGCCGGCATATGGAAGCCCACCCCCGATGATATTAAAAAAGGCCGCCTTCCCGGTTTTGGCACCACCCTTAACATCATCAATGGCGGACAAGAGTGCGGCAAACCCAAAGCCGAACGAACAAAATACCGCTACGAGTTTTACAAATACTTCTGCAAATTCTTCAAAGTAGCCCCCGGCGAAAACATCGAATGCACCGACCAGAAGCCCTTTAAATAATCATTTAAAATCCCTGATTGTATTTCCCGGCTGTTTACTCTGTATTCTCTCCGTGCGAAATATGTATTTGAATTACTCAGCCACACTAACATCCGGCGGTAACAACTTATACAACACCGGCGTAACCAGCCTCGCCAAAAGGGTAGAAGATATCAGTCCCCCAATCAGCACCCAGGCCAACGGAGAGTAAAGCGGGTTCCACTCCAATGCCAGCGGCAACAACCCGCCAATAGCTGTCAGCGATGTTAAAACAATGGGAACAAACCTAACCTCCCCGGCTTCCCGTATAGCCTGCTCAATATCCTGCCCCTGTTTCCGCAACTGGTTTGTAAAATCCACCAAAAGGATGGTATTCTTCACTTCTATCCCAACAAGCGCTATAAGCCCTATTACGGCCACAAACGACAAAGGATACCCAACCGCCAGCAAAGCCCCGATTGCGCCTATAATACCCAAAGGAACAACGGAGAGCACTATTAAACTGCTCTTAAAGCTCCTGAACTCCAGAATAAGCACCCCTATAAAGCCAAAAACCGTTATCAGGATGATCGTTCCAAGGCCGCCAAAGCTTTCCTGTTTGCTCTCAACCTCACCAGCCACCACATAGCTGTAGCCATCCTTAAACCTCATTTTCTCCAGCTTTTTTACAATAGCATCGTTCACATTATTGGTCAGGTACCCCGATTTGATAAAAGCTGTAATAGCCACATACCGGTTCTTATCATAATGCTTGATACTATTCGGAGAGGTTTCAAAACTCACATCGGCTATCTCGTTAAGCGGTATGGCCGTGCCCATTACATTGTTTACATAAAGGCGTTTAAACACATCAAAGCCCTGCACCTTATCTGTTTTGGGCAGGGTTACATGTATGTCCTCATCGTTGTTAATGTCGTTTTGAAAGGTCCCTATGGTTAAACCTGCCACAGCCAGTCTTATCGCCTTATTTGCTTCCGCAATCGAAATTCCAAGCATGCCTGCCTTCTCCTTGTTAATGTGCACCCGCAAGCTGGTTGATTGGGTAGATAAAGGGTTATCAATGTAAATGGCACCCGGGGTGGATTTGAAAATATCCTCTACCCGGTACGACAATAACCGCAGCGAATCAAGATTCTCTCCAAATAACCTGATAGCAACAGGCGCCTCAACCGGAGGGCCCTGCTCAAAATCCTTCACCTGTATTTTTGCATTGGGGTACGATTGAAAGGTGTTGCGCAACTCATCTATAAACTTCTGTTTTTCCACTGGTTCAGTTGAGGGCCGCAGCTGAACAAATATCTGCGCAAAGTTTTCAGCCTCATTCTGCTGAATAACATTGTAATAGATACGCGGGTTACCTTTCCCCACGCTGGTAGCGTAGGTTTTAATCAGCTTATGTTTGTTCAGCTCACCCTCAACATACCTGGCTATCCGGTCGGTCTCATACAAATTTGTCCCTTCCGGTGTTTGAATGTTTACCATAAACATGGGTTTCTCGCTTTTAGGAAACAGGCTAAACCCTATTACCGGAATTAAGCTCAATGCCCCAACAAAAAATCCAATGGCGACCAGTAAAGTAATAACCGGCCTTTTCAAAGCCCTGTCAAGAAAAACCGCATAGGTTAAATGAATCCCCTTTTTAAGCCCACGCAGAAATATATTTCCCTCCGGGCTTTCATGGTTAGTAAGGATAATGCTGGATAAAAACGGAACAATGGTAAGCGAAACAAACAGAGAAGCTATAATGGTAAGTATTACCGCCATCGGCAGCGACCGTATAAAATCGCCCGATGCTTCCGGTAAAAACACCAACGGTAAAAAAGCAAATATCAGTATGGCAGTGCAACCAAGCACCGCCAAACCTATCTGTTTGGTAGCTTCAATGGCTGCCGTTCGCTTATCTACACCGTTGCGCATAAAGCGTTCAATATTCTCAACCACCACTATACTGTCGTCAACAAGCAGGCCTAATGCCACTATAAATCCAACAATACTCAATTGATTCAAATTATAGCCAAACGCATTCAACAGCCCCAAACCTATTGCAAGCGATAAGGGAATTGAAAGCATAACCACGGATGACGCCCTGAAACCCAAAGGCAGCAGCGTTATAAGAACCAGTAAAATGGCAATACCAAAATCGCGTACAAAGTGATTCAATCTTTTATCAACTCCTTCATGCTGGTCAAAAATTTTAATAAAGGCCATGCTCTTAGGTAGCTCTGCTTTAAATTTCTCCACAACAGGCTTAACCCCTTTATCAACGGCTATAATGTTTTCCTTTTCCTTCAAAGATGCTGTAACAAATACTGCCCTGTGTCCATTAGCCCTTACAATGTCAGTTTCTTCGGCATAGTCCTCGGTAACCGAAGCTACATCTCTCAGGTAAACAATCTGCGTGCCCGAGCTTGATACAATGGTGTTCCTTATCTGCTCCGCATCGGCATACTTACCTGTAGTCCTCACATTAAATTTCTTGGTATTAATATTTACCGAGCCGGCCGGTATATTT
>CAISWS010000366.1 GCA_903889265.1 uncultured Bacteroidota bacterium | reverse complement strand
AATGATATCGCCCTTGCTTGAAGCTTTTCGCGATTCATTTCCTAAAGGAGTAATCAACATCATTTACGGTTCAGGCCAGGAAACAGTGGGCCCTTTAATGCGCAGCGGCAAAATTGATGTGCTTGCCTTTATTGGCAGCAGCACCTCGGCTAATGCCATCAAAAAATTGCATCCCAGGCCTAACAGGTTACGATCGGTACTTGGGCTTGATGCCAAAAACCCAGGTATTATACTGCCCGATGCCGATATTGAGGTTGCGGTTGAGGAATGTGTAACCGGTTCCCTTTCGTTTAACGGCCAAAGGTGCACCGCCTTAAAAATTCTGTTTGTCCACCATAAAGTTGCAGACGAATTTATCAGTAAGTTCTCTGAAAAAGTAAGTGCACTCAAAGCAGGTATGCCGTGGAAAGAAAAGGCTGTGCTAACGCCTCTACCGGAACCTCAGAAACCCGCTTACCTGAAAGCATTAATTGATGATGCCCTTGCCAAAGGCGCCAAAATTATTAATGCTGGCGGAGGTAAAATTGAGCACTCGTATGTCCACCCGGCAATTCTTTATCCGGTTAATGCCACCATGCGCATTTACCACGAAGAACAATTTGGGCCCATTATACCCATAGTTGGTTATCATAAAATTGCCGAGCCCATACATTATATAACCGAATCAAATTTCGGCCAGCAGGTTAGTATCTTTGGTACCGATAAAGATGAAATTGCACAGTTGGTTGACCCATTGGTAAATGAAGTATGCCGTGTAAATATTAACAGCCAGTGCCAGCGCGGGCCCGATGTATTTCCGTTTAACGGCCGCAAGGATTCGGCTGAGGGAACGTTAAGCGTTTCTGACGCATTGCGGGTGTTTTCCATCAGGACGATGGTTGCCATGAAAGACAATGATGTTAACCGGAATCTTTTAACCCAAATACTTGAAGAGCGAAAATCAAACTTTCTTTCTACAGATTTTATTCTATAATTGAAAAACAATTCATACTATGATAGTAGTAGCAGACAGCGGATCAACCAAATGCGATTGGATAATTTTTGATCCCGAAACCGGAGAAAAAAGCGAAACATCCTCAAAAGGAATCAACCCTTTTTTCCATAACGAAATTGACATTGCCAACGAGGTTTTTAAGAACCCCATTTTAAGAAATGCCGGGCCTACTGTAAGCCAGGTTTTCTTTTACTGTGCCGGTGGTTCAAGTAAAGAACTTCAATCGCGCGTGGAACGCGGGTTACACATTATTTTTAAAGACTCGAAAATCGTTGTCGACCACGACCTGGATGGCGCGGCTTATGCTACCTGCAACGGCAAACCGGGCATTGCCTGCATACTCGGCACTGGCTCCAACTCGTGCTACTACGATGGCAAGCACATACACGAGGAAGTGCCTGCACTAGCCTACATTTTAGGCGATGAAGGCAGCGGAAGCTTTTACGGCAAAAAACTATTGCGCGATTACTTTTACAAGCTGATGCCACAGCCCATTCTGAAAAATTTTGAGGAAGAATTTCACCCGGATAAGGATGTAGTGTTTGAGCGGGTTTACATGAAACCACATGCCAACGTTTTCCTGGCCTCGTTCATGCGTTTCTGTTCAGAACACCGGGATAACCAGTATATAAAGGACATGATTACGGAAGGTATGTACGAATTCCTTAACTTTCATGTGTGCTGTTATAAAAACTACCGCGAGGTGCCGGTGCATTTTGTGGGTTCTATAGCTTATCACTTTGAAGATATTTTAAGAAAACACTGCGATAACCTGCACATTAAAGTAGGAATGATTACCAACAAGCCGGTTGATTATCTGATGCTATACCACATGAAAAAGGATTTCAGCAAAAAAACATTGGAAGAAGTAGCAGCAGACAACGGCGTGACTAAAAAATAAAAATGAGCTTATCAAAAAAAAGCGGATATCTGAATAAAAGTTTAGGGGCTTGCACCGGTTACAAGGCAACGAGCGACCGGCTGATTTTAGGAACCTCTGAAGGAAAGGTTGAGGTAATTGTTTACACCCCTGAAATTATACGCATCCGTATTTGTCCTAAAGGGACTTCTGTAAGTGAGCATTCTTACGCGGTAATTAATGCCCCGCAAAAAGTAAAGTTCAGTGTTTCGGAAACAAAGGGCAGTATAAAACTGCAAACAGCATCGCTAAGGTTAGTCATTGAAAAGGATGCTGTAAGGTTTTCATTTTACACGTTAGATGGTAAGCTTATTAATGCAGATGATAAGGCATTTGGCGCCTCGGTAATGGGAACTGAAGTAACCACTTATAAAGCTCTGCAACCCGGTGAAAGATTTATTGGCCTGGGTGAAAAAACAGGGAACCTGGACCGCAAAGGTTCAGCCTTCACCAACTGGAACACAGATAAATTCGGATATGCAACCGATGCAGACCCCATTTACATGAGTATTCCATTTTACATAGGCCTGCACAATCAACTCTGTTACGGTATCTTTTTCGACAATACTTTTAAAACCAAATTCAATTTTGGCGCATCCAATAACCGCTTTGCATCGTTTAGCGCCGAAAGCGGTGAAATGAATTACTATTTCATTTACGGCAAACAGGTAAGTGAGGTTATTGAGCACTATACCTGGCTAACCGGCCGAATGGAACTGCCGCCTATGTGGAGCCTTGGCCTGCAACAATGCCGTTATAGCTATTATCCCGATACCGAAGTTTTAAATGTTGCCCGCACCTTCCGTGAAAAGAAAATACCGGCAGATGTGATTTACCTGGACATCCATTACATGGATAGTTACAAAGTGTTCACCTTCCATCCGGAAAGATTTGCTGACCCTTTGAAAATGACGAATGAATTACGGGAGCAGGGATTTAAAACCATTGTAATTCTTGATCCGGGTATTAAAGTAGAGAAAGGATACAAAGTATACGATGAAGGGGTTGCTAAAGATTATTTTGTAAAATACCCTGATGGCGAAAACTACAGCGGCGAGGTTTGGCCGGGATGGAGCCATTTTCCTGATTTCACAAATCCTGAAGTAAGAAAATGGTGGGCAGAAAAAATTCAGTTCTACAAGGATAATGGCATTGACGGTTACTGGAATGATATGAACGAACCTGCCGCCTGGGGCCAAAGCCCGCCAGACCTGATTGAGTTTGATTATGAGGGGCAAAGGACTTCACACAAACAGGCGCACAATATTTATGGCATGCAAATGGCGCGCAGCACACAAATGGGTGCAAAACAAACACAGAAAGATTTACGCCCGTTTACATTAAACCGGGCGGGTTACTCTGGCATACAAAGATATACTGCATCCTGGACCGGCGATAATATTGCCAGCGATGAACATATGCTTTGTGGCGTAAGGCTGGTTAACTCGCTGGGGTTAAGCGGTGTTGCCTTTGCAGGATATGATGTAGGTGGATTTGCAGGCGAAGCCGCACCAGGTTTATTTGCAAAGTGGATTGTGCTTGGTGCCTTCTCTCCTCTTTTCCGTTGCCACAGTATGATTAATTCTAAGGACGCAGAGCCCTGGGCTTTTGGTGAGGAGACGGAAGAAATTTCACGAAATTATATCGGGCTTCGTTACCGGTTGCTTCCATATATCTACGCTGCATTTTATGAAAGCACCCAAAACGGAATGCCGGTTGCACGCTCTTTAGCGATACAACACGCTTTCGACGAAAAAGTGTATGAGCCACGTTATCAAAACCAATACTATTTCGGCCAGTCGTTTTTAATACCACCGGTTGAAAGCGGAAAAGAATTTGCTAAAGTTTACTTACCCGCAGGCAATTGGTACGATTTACATAACGGCAAAAGTTTTAGCGCCGGTGAGCATATTGTTGAAGTCCGCGGAGAGCGTTTCCCGCTGTT
>CAISWS010000365.1 GCA_903889265.1 uncultured Bacteroidota bacterium | reverse complement strand
GGCAAACCAATTGCTTGGTGTGGAAGAATGTGAAGTTAATATCATTGATATAACTGATGCTGAAATGCCGCACGCACGGTTCACTTATGATGCCGTGCCTGAAAACAACAAAAGTTTTATAGCCACGTTGGTTGAAGCCCATCGTTATTACCTGGCAGAGGGTGCTCCTTACCGCAAGCAACATGGAGAAGCTGGTGAAACCATAACCGAGTTTTTAGGTCGCCACTACTGTGGCTGGAGTCACGAGTCGGTTAGAAAAGCAATAGTAATAGGTAAAAGCGTATATGCGGATGAACTAACGGAGCAGATGGATGACAGCAACGCTGAGAAACGGCTAAGCCTCGATGCGGCGTATCGCCGGTTGAAAGAAGTTGAACAGGATGAAGAAGACGAGACGGAAAGCAGTAGTAACGAAGATAGTAGTAACGAAGGTAATACCAAATCAAAAAGCACCCGTTCGCGCGGTGTGATTGGCGGCAACACTCCGAAATTTGAGTTGAGTGATACAGAAGAACAGGAACTAAAAGCAATGTTTGTTGTAGAAAGCGACCGGTTGCGTGAGCGGGTTGCAGCCGACCGGTTACCGGAAGGTTGTTCATTACGCATCAACCGCAGCAGGAACGGTAACATCGAAAGTTACAGTTGCACCTACCGAACAGTCGAAGGGACTTTTACCGCCTACTACGTGCCAGACAAAGTTAAAAAATCAAACAAATGAGCACGATTTTGAATGTTGAAACAATCCAGCGCGGGGCCAGTTTTGGCCCCGCCGGGATTAAGGCTGCCGGAATACCGGAGCTACAATTATTAACCCAAAAACATAGCAAAGAATTTACCTATGGAACAGCTTACGGCGGCCCGTCTATAGGCGGCAATGGCGTAACAGCTGCGGGCGGGGTTTGCCAATTTAACAATGACATTGGCGAACTACAAGGGATAGTGCATTGCAAAAATTCGAATGCACCATTTGTCAAAATGGATGCCACTTTGCTATCGCCTCCTACTGTTAGCGAAGCCTTAACAGCAATGGGATACTTACCTATTGCGCCTGAATTTTTGGACTTTTTGCTCCTTTCGCCTTGCTGCCAGGACATTAGCATCGCCAATCCGCGCAAAACCATATTTTCAGATAGGAATAAATTGCTATTGGACTGTGTCAGGCTTATCGGCGGTGATACCGGCTTCAAACCGAAGGTAGCCCTGGTTGAAAACGTATTTAACCTGGCAAGCCTTAGCATGTTACCATTGATGTCCGTGTTCCTTAACCGGTGCGATGAACTTAAAGACTATTATTTTGAATACGGTATATTCAATGCTCTTGATTACTTAACACCGCAACCGCGCCGCCGGATACTGATACAGTTTGTAAGAAAGGATGTAGGCCGACCCGTTTGGCCCGAACCAACTACTCGTGATTACAGCAGCCTTAATCTGTGCGCCATTTTACCTTATGTGGTAGGTTTCCGCATCGGCAAAAAGGGAAAGTTAAAGCCGGCAAGCCAGCCTATTAATACCATTACCACCGGTGGCGGGATATGGTTGAAGCTGGTAGATGGCACTGAGCGCCCGATGACTGTAGCAGAAGGTAAGCTGCTCAGCACGATACCTGCATGGTTCAACCTTGAAGGTATTACGCGCAATGAGGCGTTCCTACTGATGGGTAATGCCATAATGCCAAACTTCATTCAACCCTTCGTTGAGAAGATACGCGATGAGTTATTATGCAAATAGTATTTGATGACCGCCACCGGTGGCACTATTTGCTGCCGGTGGTTTATTGAGCTGTTTACTGTAACCGATTTATTAACGACCTAAACAAAAAGAAAATGAAAAAGAGTAAGAAGCCTAAAGCAGCAGACACTATACCTGATGCTGAACTAACAGGCAATGCAGTTCCTCCGGTGTTTACCGCTGCTGATATTGAGCACTTTGGTAAACGCGCAGCCGATGGTGAGATATTGTCACCCGAAACCGAAATTGAATGCAATAAGGAACCCACTACTATTGGCCCAATCAAAATTTGGGACTACCTGGTAATTGACTGCTTGCCTGCAATATGCCGGCACTTTTACTTGGGTGACGATTTGCTGCATATAAATGAAAGCACAACACCGGTTGAGTTGATTGAAACCGGGATTGATTTATATGGCGAAGGCCCGGATGCAGTGTTGCCAGGGCTCAAAGCTAAGATTGAAACACTGCTCGGTGCGGACAATTTCGAGTTTGTAGGCTGGGAAATAGGCCAGGAATACCTAACTCTTAACTGGCTGGTTAGCATGGATGTTTATGATG
>CAISWS010000364.1 GCA_903889265.1 uncultured Bacteroidota bacterium | reverse complement strand
TCTTTCGCCGGATAAACACCACCCAAATTTACATGCGGGACACCCAAAACCAAAATAACAATGTAGTACCAGCAAGGGTTTCAGCCGATTTTTTATGCGATTTTTGAAAAGTGCGGAAAACAGGAAAACTGCTGCATAGGGTGCAATGGCCTGCATCTCCGTAGCAAAAACTACCGTTATCTGCTCTCCCTTGTCATTCAGGATATAGTTGCGCATCATACCCTCTATGACAAAACCAACCTTTTGCGACCACTCCCCTTCTTTAATAAAAATCTCTCCTTCTTTAAGCATTATCAATTCGCCAAAACTCAATAACTCTACAAGCCTTTCATCAGGAATAAATGGAAATCGCTTCTTGATTATTTGGGGAAAATCAGTCATAGGTACTTACCGGTTTATAATTTTAGATGACAAAACCAAATTACTCTAAAATCGGAATCGTTATGAAAATCAGCGGCAGATTATTCCACTATGATTTAAAAAGCCATGGTTTGCCCAAATAATACCATGACAATCAGGCAATTATTACATCTTCAGCTCCTCAGCCAGATACTTTCCGGTATGGCTGCCCTTAACTAAAGCAACTTCTTCAGGTGTGCCGGTGGCAATAACCTGGCCGCCGCGGAAGCCGCCTTCGGGGCCAATATCAATAATATGGTCGGCTACTTTTACAACATCCAGGTTATGCTCAATCACCAAAACAGTGTTACCACGCTCCACCAGTTTATTAAGCACACCAAGCAGTACGCGTATGTCTTCAAAATGCAGGCCGGTAGTAGGCTCATCCAGTATATAAAAAGTTTTACCTGTATCCTTTTTCGAAAGCTCCGCCGAAAGTTTTACCCGCTGAGCCTCACCACCTGATAAGGTTGTAGATGACTGGCCCAAACGCAAATAACCCAGGCCCACATCATTTAACGTCCGCAGCTTAGGGAATATAGCCGGTATCGCTTCAAAGAAAGAAAGCGAATCCTCTACAGTCATATTCAGCACATCGCTGATAGATTTTCCTTTATAACGCACTTCCAGTGTTTCGCGGTTATAGCGTTTACCCTGGCACTTTTCGCACATCACTTCTACATCGGGCAAAAAGTTCATTTCAATAATCTTCATACCCCCACCCTGGCATTCCTCGCAGCGTCCGCCCTTTACGTTAAATGAAAACCTTCCAGGGCTATATCCACGTATTTTAGCCTCGGGCAACTGGGCAAACAGTTTGCGTATCTCATCAAACACTTTAATATAAGTAACAGGGTTACTTCTGGGCGTTCTGCCGATAGGTGATTGGTCAATTTCGATTACTTTATCTAAATGCTCTAAACCGGTGATTGATTTGTAGGCTAAAGGTTTATGGTTTGTGCGGTATACGTGCGTATGTAAAATAGGATAGAGGGTTTCATTGATAAGTGTTGATTTACCGCTACCAGACACCCCGGATACACAAATAAAAGTCCCCAACGGAAAAACCACATCCACGTTCTTCAGATTATTGCCGGAGGCTCCTTTTAAAGACAGGTATTTTCCGTTGCCTTCCCTTCTGTGGCTGGGCACTTCAATATTCAGTTTGCCTGAAAGATATTGGGCTGTGGTGGTATTCTTTTTCAAAAACTCAGCTGGTGTTCCGTATGCAACTATTTTACCACCATGCTCACCGGCTTTGGGGCCAATATCGATGATATAATCGCTCTCCAGCATAATTTCTTTATCATGCTCAACCACCAAAACGGTATTGGGGTTAGCTGCCAGTTGTTTAAGTGCAGTTATAAGCTTGCGGTTATCGCGCTGGTGAAGGCCAATACTTGGCTCATCCAGAATGTACGTGATACCCGAAAGCTGCGAGCCAATCTGTGTAGCTAACCTGATACGTTGCGACTCGCCACCACTCAAACTTTTGGCGGGCCGGTCAAGGGCCAGGTAATCGAGGCCCACGTCCAAAATAAAGTTGATACGGGCACGGATTTCTTTCAGCAAATCCTTTGCAATCATACGCTGTTTATCGCTGATGCGGTTTTCTAATCCGGTAAACCATTTTTCAAGGTCGGCCAAATCCATCATGGCCAATTCGCCTATGTTCTTTTCATCTATCTTAAACCAAAGGCTTTCTTTTTTCAACCTGGTACCATTGCATGTGCGGCACGTTGTCTGGTTCATAAAACCCTCGGCCCAGCTACGGATACCCTCTGAAGTAGTAAACCTGAAACATCTCTTCAACAAGCCTACCAAACCGCCTTTGCTTAAAGTATACCAGCGGTCGTCAAAGTCTTCAATCACTAAGTCTTCTTCTTCAAACTGCTGGTCTTCATCCGGCGAGCCGTAAAGAATATAATGCAATGCCTCGGAAGGTATTTTATTAATGGGTTCGTTAAGATTGAATTTGTATTGCCGGGCTATACTGGCAAGTTCTCTGAAAATAAAGTTGTCCCTGGCCTCGCCTACCGGTAAAATCCCGCCACGGTTAATAGAAAGTTTTTCATCGGGTATAATTACTTCCTTTCTCACTTCGTAAGTAACACCCAGGCCATTGCAGGTGGTGCAGGCTCCATAAGGGGAGTTAAAAGAAAAAGTATTTGGCGAAGGCTCCTCGTACGAAATGCCCGATTCAACGCACATTAAATGTTTGCTGAAACTGAATACCTGGTTATTATCAGCATCCAGTAACATAATCAGGCCTTTGCCTTGTTTCATACCCAGCGCCAGCGAAGTGCGCAGCCGGTCGCGCGCGTCAGATTCAATTTTCAGCCGGTCAATAATCAATTCAATATCATGCACCTTGTATCGGTCAAGCTGCATTTTAGGCTTCACATCAATTATTTGGGTGTCTACTCTTATTTTTAAATATCCCTGTTTCCGCACCTGCTCAAACAGTTCGCGGTAATGGCCTTTACGTCCGCGCACAATCGGTGCCAGCATAATCATTTTCTTACCTGCGTGGTTCACCATCAGGTGGTCGATGATTTGCTCTTCCGTAAACTTCACCATTTTGTTACCTGTTATATACGAGTAGGCATCTCCTGCCCGTGCAAACAGCAAGCGCAAAAAGTCGTATATCTCCGTTACAGTACCTACGGTTGAACGGGGGTTTTTATTAACTGATTTCTGTTCGATGGAAATAACAGGCGATAGCCCGGTAATTTTGTCTACATCCGGCCTTTCATACCCTCCAATAAACTGGCGAGCATAAGCTGAAAGGGAATCCAGGTAACGGCGCTGGCCTTCGTTATAGATAGTATCAAAAGCCAGAGACGATTTACCACTACCTGAAATACCCGTTATAACCACAAACTGGTTACGGGGAATTGAGACTTCAATATTTTTAAGGTTATGCACACGTGCACCGAATACTTCAATATTGTCGGGCTCAATACCGATAGCAGGCTCAACCTCTTTTTCAAGGACGGCAACAGTTTTTTCTTCTTTAATCTTTTTGGTGGCCATTAAGGGGTGCGAATTTACGGAAAAAGAAAGAACAATGGGTGGTAAGAAAAGGTTTAGAAAACAGACTTCTTGGGAAAATACCCAAAATACAGGTACCGCACAGAGGGAATACAGAGTTAACAGCCGGGTAATACAAAATAATTAAATGCATTTTCAAGATTTTCCGAATAGGCCTGATGTAACCCGGGTATTAACAACGCAGTTATAACCCCCTGAGCAGGGTTGTTTAGCCTGCATTCGGAAGAAAAAGAGCTATTAAATGAAAGGAACTGGCAAAATCAACCAGGTAAGAAAGGTTTAGGCCAAACTCAACTACCGTTATCAATAAAAACAACCGCCATAACCCAGGTTAAAAGTGCCTGCATTTATGGCGGTTGTTTTTGTGTAAATCAGATAACAGCAACCAGGTTTAAGGATGCTAATGCTTATTAGCCGGGCCAAAGATTATGCTTTTGCTTTTTTGGCCGGGGCTTTTTTAGCCGGAGTTTTAGGGGCAGCGGCTTTCTTTGTTGCGGCGGCGGCCTTTGATGCCACAGGAGCCGCCTTTTTAGCAGGTGCTTTCTTTGCCACCGGGGCTACAGGTGCCGTGCTTTTAGGTGTGGCGCTTGTAGGTTTGTTTTTAGTAGCATTTGGCGTGCTACGTGCTGACAAATGTTCAGCTATCAACTCGGTTGTAAAGCGGACTACACTGTCCTGGTCAATAAAAATAGTTTGGGTGTTATTTTGTGCTTTATAGCCAGGGCCTGAAGGCCTGTCGCCTTTAACCATAAACGTTCCTTTCACCAGTGTTCCTTCGCCTGAGTCGGACCAGTTGGTGGAACCTTCTGCACCTACCTTGCCATCGGCTACGAAGCCTTTTGTGTGGCTTATCTGATGCGTTGCTGATTGGCCCACCACAAAATGCGTATTAAATTCTGATAAGCTTTGCTTTTGGTCCTGGGCCAAAAGTGCGGCCTCGTGCTTACCGCCTGCCTGGCTTTTATCAAGCGTTATAACCACGGTTATATTGGGGTCCATAATCTTAGTCCAGATAATGTTGTTCAGTTCATCGTCATCAAAGCCAAACATATTCAGGTACAGGGATACATTAACCCGGGAAAGAACATATTTAAGGATATCATGCACGTCATCGCGGCCCACATAAAACAAGTGAAAATCTTTGCTGGCATTGGCGGCGTATTGCTGCTCCATGGTATACTGCTGCAAATCAACCAGGTTAAAGCTTTGCAGGTTTTGTGTAGGATCGCCGGTTACATTGCCTGGGCTTTTTGCAACGGGGGTTGTGGTTGTGGGGGCCTGTGTATAGGCTTTGGTAGTTGCCATTTTGAATGGTTTATGTTTTTTCCTACTCTGAACGCTTTTCGGATTACGCGACTGCATTTAAAAAAATACAGATATATACACAAAGGAAAATAAATAAAGTTGCATTTTTGCTACTCCCTGATAGGTATTTTTGTTAACACGATACGTAGTTTTACGTATTATTAAGAATTGTTTTTATTATATCCATCATTACCCTCACGGGATTCCGTTGGCTTTTTGCGGAACTGTAGTTAGCAGGGCCTTCGCAGGGCAGTTTCCTTTTAAAGAAAACATATGGCAAACTGTGTGTAAAAATCAAATCGCCAATCAAATCCGTTCTTCTATTTTCGCAGCATGAGTTACTTAGATGAATTAAATGAAGCACAACGTGCCGCTGTTGAAAATGTTGACGGGCCAACGATGATAGTGGCAGGCCCCGGCTCGGGTAAAACAAGGGTGCTTACTTACCGTATTGCGCACTTGCTTAAACTGGGGGTAGATTCCTTTAGCATACTTGCGCTTACCTTTACCAACAAGGCCTCTGAGGCTATGCGTGCCCGTATTGAAAAGATAGCAGGCAGCGATGGCCGTAATCTTTACATGGGTACCTTTCACTCCGTATTTGCCCGTATATTGAGGGTAGAAGCTCCACGCATTGGCTATCCCTCTAACTTTACTATTTACGACACTGAGGATGCAAAATCACTGCTGAAAACGATTATTAAAGAACAGGGGCTGGATGATAAAATTTACAAGCCAAACCAGGTACTCAACCGCATTTCGGCCGCTAAAAATGCCCTGATAACCCCCGCGCGTTATGCTGCCGATCCTGAACTGTTAACGGAGGACCGCCACGCCCAAAAGCCAGCTATTGCTACTATATACCGACTTTATACAGAACGCTGTTTTAAAAGCGGGGCTATGGATTTTGACGACTTGTTGCTAAATATCCATATCATTTTAGAAAAATTGCCGGATGTACTTTACAAATACCAGCACAAGTTCAGGTATGTTTTGATTGATGAGTTTCAGGACACCAACTTTTTGCAATACAGCATTGTAAAACGAATTGCAGATGTGTTTCAGAATATTACTGTTGTGGGTGATGATGCCCAAAGTATTTATGCTTTCCGCGGCGCTACCATTGATAACATACTGAATTTTGAGAAAGATTTTCCTGAACTGAGAGTTTTTAAGCTGGAGCAGAATTACCGTTCAACCCAAAATATTGTAAAAGCCGCCAATGAACTGATTCACAAAAACAAGAACCAGTTAAAAAAGGAAATTTGGACCCAAAACGATAAGGGCGAGGATATAAAAATTGTGCGTACCCCCAGCGATAACGAAGAAGGCCGTTGGGTAGCCGATTCCATTATGGAATTAAAGATGCGGGAGCATTATAAAAATTCGGGCTTTGCCATTTTGTACCGCACCAATGCCCAGTCGCGCGCTTTTGAAGAATCATTGCGCAGGCATAACATTCCGTACAAAATATACGGAGGTATGAGTTTTTACCAGCGCAAGGAAGTAAAAGACCTTTTGGCATATCTTAAACTTACGGTCAATCCTTACGACGAGGAGGCCATGAAACGTGTTATTAATTATCCTGCACGCGGTATTGGCCAGAGTACTATTGATAAAGTTGCCATGTTTGCCGCCAACGAAAACAAAGCCCCCTGGGATGTTTTAGACAACATACATGCCTACGATTTTACAGCCCGCGCAAAAACTTCCATTGAAGAGTTTGTGATGATGATAAAAAGTTTTGGTGCGCTATCTGCAACAAAAACTGCTTACGACCTGGCCTCGCATGTAGGCAAAACAACGCGGTTGATAGCCGAGTTATACAACGACAAAACCGTTGAAGGCGTTAGCCGTTTTGAAAACGTACAGGAGTTACTGAACTCCATTAAAGAGTTTGTTGAAGAAGATGTTTTGCAGGAAGATGAAGTGATATTTACCGATAAAGGTATTGGCAGCTTTATGCAGAACGTATCGTTGCTTACGGGTAACGAGAAAGAAGATGAAAACCTGGACACCGTAAAAATGATGACCATACATGCGGCCAAAGGGCTGGAGTTTCCGGTGGTGTATGTGGTAGGCATTGAAGAGAACCTGTTCCCCGGCCAGCAATCGTTATACAGCCTGGAGGACCTGGAAGAAGAGCGCCGGTTATTTTATGTGGCTATTACACGCGCTGAAGCACGCTTATTTTTAACCTATGCCAGTACCCGTTATAAATTCGGTTCGCTGAATTATTGCGAGCCCAGCCGGTTTTTAATGGAGATACCCGAAAATGTGGTTTCGTACCACGGCGACCTTAAAAAGCCCAAAGCCCCTGATGCTGCTAAAAACCTGTACTCAAAAATAACATCGCAGCCTGTAGTAAAACCTGCTGTGGCCCGCATAACAGAATCGGGAGAGCCGTTTGTGGCTGAGGATGTAAGCGGCCTGCAGAGCGGCATGGATGTTATGCACGAAAAATTTGGAGAGGGCAAAGTGGTAATTATAGAAGGTACCGGGGTTAATAAAATAGCCTCAATTATGTTTGGGCAGTTTGGAGTAAAAAAGATAATGCTGAAGTTTGCCAAGCTGAAAATATTAAAAGGAGGGTTAGAATAACCTTAGTTTCGCGCCGAAATATTAAACGTATGAAAAAATCAAATTACCGCGTTGGCCTTACTGTTTACGTTTTGTTGCTGGCATTTGGTGCCTGTAAATATCCTACAGAATATAAGCAGGTAAAGGCAGGTAATAAGTTTACACTGATGGTACCACCCTGGGTTAAGGAAGAACAAACCCTTAAACCCGGCGCTGATTTACAATACGCCAACCGCTTCAGAAATTATTACGTTATAGGCGAAACTGAAAATAAAGATAGTTTAAAGAGTGTTTCGTCCATAATGTCAACCAACCTGGGTATACTTTCAAAGGCTATGCAAAAGCCGGTAGTGAACGATTCTTTAGCGGTAAGCATTGGTGGCCTGAATGGGGCAAGGGTTGAAATATCGGGCAAAATGACCGGCGAGGACATTTATTTCAGCGAAGTGGTGCTGGAAGGTAAAACCAGGTTTTACCATCTCAGCATCTGGACCCGCAATGCCGACCGAAAGCTGAAGTTTAAGGAGGACATAGACCATACCCTTAACTCCTTTAAAGAGTTGTAATTACATTTTGCTGCGTACTACTACAACGGTCCTCCACCGTTTACATGTGTTATTTCCCCGTCAGTAATGATCTGTCGTATTAAATCCCATTGAATTCTTATTTTTGCGTGTTACCGGAATTTTCTTTATCCATGATTAACCTACCAATTCAATGAGAGCAAAAATTACCCTTTTAGCCGTTTTCGTTGCTGCATTTCTTTCAAGCTATGCCCAACAACCCCCTAATGCAGGTTTTGAAAACTGGACTAACTCTTATACCCCAACTTCGTGGTCCGGGTTGGAAGATGTTTTTTCCAGTGTTCAATCCTTTTCAGCACCCAATTGGACATTTAAAGACTCAATCAACTATACACAAGGGCATACCTCAGTTAAATTGATTTCCGGCCCTCTATCAGGACATCCTCAAATCTTTGCGGCCCGTGTTTGCGTAGGCCCCTGCCTGCTGGTGGGAGGTAACACACCCACTTTTTATGGCATTCCGTTTACATACCGGCCAGATACCTTGTTTTTTGATTATCAATATTCTGAACCCGGAGGCGATACAGCTGCGGCTTTTATCTCTTTATCAAAAAGCGGAAATAACCTTCTTGGGCTGCTTGGCTCGAAAGGGGTTGTAATTACTTTGCACGACACCAGTAGTTGGGCGCATGTTGCCTATGTACTTACCAGTTACTATCAAAGTAGTGCCACACCGGATTCGTTAAAGCTTGATTTTATTGCCAGCAACACCGGCACCCCGGTAACCGGCTCAACTTTGCTGGTTGATAATGTAAGGTTTGGTTATTACACGGGCGCAAGGATCAATGCCAATATTATCGCTTCAGGTTTTAATGTATGCCCGGGCGATTCGGTTTTGCTAACGGCAAATTCAGGAAGTCATTATACTTATCAGTGGTACCTTGGTACGCAGGCCATTACCGGGGCAACTGCTGTTACTTATTATGCAAAAACGTCGGGTTCATATACGGTAACGGTTGACAGCGCATCGGCTTCTGCTACTTCCCTGCCGGTTACCATAACCGCTAACTGCCAGGCTACCTTAAACGCAACCATTACTCCACCCGCATCATACAACGTTTGTGGTGGCGATTCGGTATTATTAACGGCAAACAACGGGGTTAACTACACTTTTCAGTGGTATCAGAATACCGTTCTTATCCCCGGGGCAACTTCAGTTAATTACTATGTAAAATTATCCGGCTCGTACACCGTTGTTGTTGATAGTGCAGGCACCACCGCCACCTCTGCAGCAGTGGTAATTGGTTCAAACTGTGGAACCGACTTTACAGCAACCATTACTCCGTCAGGCACTAATGTGTGTAACGGCGATTCGGTGTTGTTAACTGCAAATACAGGTACCAATTACACCTACCACTGGAAACTTAATGGCACGCTTATACCGGGCGCCACCTCTTTTACCTACTATGCAAAGGCCGCAGGTTCCTATACGGTTATTATTGACAGTGCCGTGGCTATTGCTACCTCTCAACCGGTTATAATAACCGCAAACTGCGCAGGTGGCTCTATTACGGCAACTATTACTCCGTCAGGCACCAATGTATGCAACGGTGATTCGGTATTGCTAACCGCCAATGGGGGTACCAATTACACTTACCAGTGGAACAACGGAATAGTGGCTATTAACGGGGCAACTTCCAGAACGTATTATGCTAAAACGGCAGGTTCTTATACCGTTACTATTGATAGCGGAACAGCCACGGCTACTTCGCAGGCGGTAGTTATAACGGCCAACTGCGGTGGCGGGTCCATAACAGCAACTATTACACCATCGGGGACCAACGTTTGCAACGGGGACTCGGTACTGTTAACAGCAAATTCGGGTACCAATTACACTTACCACTGGAAACTTAACGGCAACCTTATAACAGGTGCCAACTCTTTTACCTATTATGCAAAAACGGCCGGCTCTTATACGGTTACCATTGATAGCGGGCTGGCTTTAGCTACCTCGCAGCCTGTGGTGATAACAGCAAATTGCGGTGCAGGCAATATTACCGCTACTATTACGCCATCAGGCACCAATGTTTGTAATGGCGATTCGGTTTTACTTACAGCAAACACAGGCACTAATTACAGCTGGCAGTGGTATTTGGGCGGCACACAAATTGCCGGTGCTATTTCCAGCACCTATTATGCTAAAGCAACAGGTTCTTATACTGTTAAAATTGATAGTTTAACAGCTACCGCAACTTCTTTACCTGTGGTTATAACCGCCAATTGCGGCGGGGGCAATATTACCGCTACCATAACGCCATCGGGCACCAATGTTTGTAATGGCGATTCGGTTTTATTAACTGCAAACACCGGTACTAATTACAGTTGGCAGTGGTACCTGGGCGGCACACAAATTGCCGGTGCCATTTCCAGTACTTACTATGCTAAGGCAGCAGGTTCTTACACGGTTACTATTGATAGCTCAACGGCCACAGCAACTTCGCCGGCTGTAGTTATTACTGCTAACTGCGGCTCGGGTACTATTACGGCTACCATAACAGCCCCCAATACCAATATCTGCAACGGCGACTCAGTGTTATTAACTGCAAATAGTGGCACCGGCTATAGTTATATATGGAACCTGAATGGCAATGCTATTGCAGGGGCTACTTTAGCTACTTATTATGCAAAAAACATTGGCGCGTATACTGTAACTATTGATAGCTTATCTGCTACCGGCACCTCGCCATCGGTGACAATTACTGATACCGGCTGTATAAACGGAATCGCTACCATTAATACGGCCGAGTTTGCGGTATACCCTAACCCTGCCTCAACCCTGCTAAACATTCATTCGACCCAAAGTATGGCAGGCTCAAACCTCCGGGTTTACGATTTAGTTGGAAGGCTGGTTATCAGCCAGGTATTAACCGGCACCAGCAACGCGGTTGATGTAGCAACGCTTGCTAACGGAACCTACATTTACCATGTTACAGATAAAGAAAACAACCTGCTTACTCAAAACAAATTCAACGTTATTAAATAACGGGATTTGTTTTAAAGATTAAGGAAATACAAAAGGGTTCAGGAATTTAGTTTCCTGAACCCTTTTTTGTTTGTGCGGCATAAGCTAAATGCACTAAGGTGCAGCGGCTTAATGCAAAAAGCCTCCTCACCTAAATCCTCTCCGAAGGAGAGGACTTTAATACAAATACAAAAGTGGCGCTTATTGCTTTATCACCTCCTTTACACTCACTTCTCCATCCACCACCACCTCAACTAAATAAACGCC
>CAISWS010000363.1 GCA_903889265.1 uncultured Bacteroidota bacterium | reverse complement strand
TTGGTATTGGTGGTGCAATAGCCCACGATTTATCTAACTCATCACGGTTTTTCGGTTCGTTTGTAACTTACCAGAAGGCGCTTTTAAAGGGTATGCTTTCGTATAAAAACAAACCGGTAAAAGTAACTGCCGATACTTTTAATTATGAGCGGAGTATTATGAGCCTGGTTGTAGCCAATGGCAGATTTTTTGGGGGCGGAATGGGAATAGCCCCGGATGCTTTACCTGATGATAACTTATTTTCGGTTGTTATTATTGGGCCGGTTTCTATTCTAACTTATTTGTTGAACATGGGCAAGATCAGAAAGTCGGTTAAAATTGAACACCCGGAGCTGAAATATTTATCTGCCTCGCAGATACTGATAGAATCGCCTGAAGTGCCGCTGCCCATTGATATGGACGGGGAGTTTATAGGATTTACACCCGTGACCATGAAAATCGCTCCGGCTGCTATAAATTTTATAGCCCCAAAATAAAAAGAGCCCCTCTGGTTACAAAGGGGCTCTTTTATAAATTACTAAAATTAACTATTTCTTTTTAAGATATACTTTAGTGCCACTGCTGTTCATGTAGTACGAACCACCTTTAGGGCCGGTATAAACGGTTTCGCCTTTAGGGCCTTTTTGCGTTGCGTCAACTTTATCGCCGTTTGCCGCTGCCGCCGGTTCAGGGTCTGCGGTTGTTTTGGTAGTAGTTGAAGATGACTTGGTGGTGGCGGTTGACTTTGAACCGGTTGTTCCTTTTGCGCCAGCTGTTTGCGCGTTTACGCTTAGTGTAATGGTAGCAGCTATAAATAATAGTGCCAATGCTTTAATTGCTTTCATTGTTTTTTGTTTTTTAGTTATGTGTGAATGTATGAATTTGGTGGAAATCTGAAAATCGATGTTTTCAACACTGTTATAGAGACTGAACAGACAAAAGTAAATCCCGGCCATTTGGCCGGGATTATTTTACCAGAAACTTAAATACTATTACTTCTTGGCACCATCGGCTTTAGCAGCAGGCTTGGCTGCCGGCTTGTCTTTGGTAGTGGAAGTTTTAGTAGCACTGCTTTTTGTTGTGGTTGTAGCCGCAGGTTTAGCAGTTGTTGTTTTCGTCGTAGTTGTTGATTGCTTCGACGTGGTTGACGATTGTGCAGAGGCACCCAAAGCCAGGGTTGCAGCTACAAAAAGAAGCGCCAGGTTTTTGATCGTTTTCATTTGTTTTGTTTTTTAATTGTGAATGAATGTTTCATCTATTTCAAATGCAGTGCCAACTTTATATTATCAGTTTATTTTAACTTTCGTTGGCCGGTTAGAGCAAACAACCGTTAACGGATAGCGGAATTTTTGCAGGTTATTGACCCGGATTAAGTTTGGTGAAATTTATAATGCATTATATAAGTACCGGCTGCACATTAAAACAAGAACCCGGCCACATGGCCGGGTTCTTGTTTTAAACTTTGCGCAAAAAAAATTATTTTTTGCTTGCATCTTTTTTGGCACCGGCCTTCGAATCCTTAGCTGCGGGTTTTGCAGTTGTAGTCTTGGTAGACTTGGTTTCGGTTTTGGTTGTTGTTGCTTTGGTTTTCTCAGCAGGTTTAGCTGCTGTTGAACCTTGTGCAGATGCACCAAGTGTAATTAATCCGGCTACGAATAACAGAGAAAGGCTTTTGAACGTTTTCATTTGTTTTTTTTTAATTGTGAATGAATGATGGCTGTATTCCAAATGCAATGCCAAAACTATTCTTTGCAAATTTCATTAACGTTCGTTGTGAATTGGGTACAAAAATAAAGCCCGGTTATTTAACCGGGCTTTATCATTAACTAGCAAACTAAAATTATTTAGTAGCTGGTTTTGCGTCAGACTTTGCAGCTGGTTTAGCAGCAGGCTTAGCGTCAGATTTTGCAGCTGGTTTAGCAGCAGGTTTTGCAGCTGGTTTAGCTTCAGTTTTTGTAGCTGGTTTTGCATCAGTTTTTGCAGCACCTTGAGCGCTAACAGCTAATACTGCGAAAGCAACAGACATAGTCAAAAAGATTTTCTTCATGGCTTTTTTGTTTTTATTTTGGGTTAATTAAAAAATGAAAGCCCAAATGTAGGTTTTGATATTTTAATTTCTGCATTTTATTTTCATTTTCTTAACCTTTTAAGATACTTTTTAACAACTTGAACCGGCCTAAAGGCCTTTTTTATCTGTTTTTGCGTTTAAAACGAGATTTTAAGTATTATTTTAATCGAAAAGTTGTTTTGTCAACCTTCAAAACCTTCTTTTCAGCGTGCCCGGTCCATCCATATTTTTAAAATCAGGGTAGCTTATTATATCTGCTTATCGGGTATTGAAGTATACGTTTGCGCCGCAACTTTAATATGTAGCATTAATATGGCCCTTCATTTTTACCCTTTATTCCGGCTACCTTAATTATTATGGTATAATTGCTCAATAAAAAATTTTTTCTTTGCCGGGCACGTTTAACCGGGCATAAAACAGAGCGATATGTTACTGAATAATAAAACAGCACTTGTAACCGGCGGGACCCGCGGTATTGGCCATGCTATTGTAAAGAAATTTGCTGAGCAGGGCTGCAACGTTGCCTTTACCTATGTAAGCTCGGAAGAGAAGGCGAAACTGTTTGAATCGGAACTTAATGCACTTGGCATAAAAGCAAAAGCCTATAAGTCGGATGCCGGCTCTTATGCTGAAAGCGAAAAACTTGTGGAGGAAGTAATTAAGGGATTTGGCAACCTGGATGTGCTGGTTAACAATGCAGGTGTTACGCGCGATAACCTGATTTTGCGAATGAGCGAGCAGCAGTGGGATGAGGTAATAAATGCCAATCTTAAATCGGTATTTAACCTTACCAAACACGTTTCAAAAGTGATGCTAAGGAATAAGAGGGGTTCTATAATCAATCTCACATCTATAGTTGGGGTTAACGGGCAGGCGGGCCAGTCTAATTATTCGGCTTCAAAGGCTGGTATTATCGGGTTTACCAAGTCCATTGCCGATGAATTTGGTTCCAGAAGTATCCGCTGCAATGCCATTGCTCCGGGTTTTATTGAAACGGATATGACCATGGTGCTGCCTGAGGAAACAAAAAAAGGTATACTTGCACAGATTCCGATGAAACGTATGGGGCAGGCTGAAGAGGTGGCAAACGTTGCTTTATTTTTAGCCAGTGAACTGTCAACCTATGTATCCGGACAAGTGATAAGTGTTTGTGGAGCAATGAGCAGGTAACAGGTTTTGTGAAGAAGGGTTAAATAAACCTGCACAGAATTTCTAAACACCCTAAATTGCCGTTGTTTTTTTGAATTCATTCATGCTCAAATTTCTACATTGAACGCTGGTCTTTCATTTCAATATCCTGCCTGGTTTCTTATTTTTTGTGTTCTCCTGGGGGCATTGTATGCCTTGTTGTTGTATTATAACGACAAAAGTTTTGATGAAAAAACCGGTGGTTCAAAGCTTCGTATTGCTTCTATGGCAGCCTTCAGGTTTTTGGCGGTTACTATCCTGGCAATTTTGCTGTTATCTCCTTTTATCAGAAACCGAAGCACGCAAAAGTTTAAACCCATTGTTGCCATCGTAGTTGATAACAGTGAATCCATCAAAAACGGATTGGGTAAGGACACCACGGAGTACAAAAAGAAAATAGCAGCTCTGGCCGAAAAGCTGAGTGGGAAATACGAGGTGGCTCAGTTTTCAGCCGGCGACCAGTTACGAAAGGGTGTGGACTTTTCTTTTAAAGATAAATCAACCAACCTCAGTTCGGCGGTGGATGAGATAAATGACCTTTATTACAATCAGAATTTAGGCGCTGTTATCATAGCCTCTGATGGTATTTACAACAGGGGTATTAACCCGGTTTACTCTGCCGCTAAATCCGCTTACTCAATTTATACCATCGCGCTTGGCGACACTACGATTCAAAAAGATCAGAAACTTTCCAATGTTTATTACAACAACATTGCTTACCTGAACGACCAGTTTGGTTTGCGGGTGGATGTGGAGGCCAATAATTATTCGGGGAAAACGGTTAAGCTGAGTATCCATGAAATTGAAACCGGTGCAGAACCGAAACTGATGTTGCAAAAGGATATTACCTACAGCAGCGACAATTTCTTTCAGTCTTTGGATTTGACCTTGCCTGCTAATAAAGTGGGCATTGCACGTTACCGTATTGCACTTTCAAACCTGGATGGCGAAGCATCTTATAAAAATAACGTCCGCGATATTTTTGTTGAAATTATGGATGGCAGGCAAAAAATTCTTTTGGTAGCCAACTCGCCGCACCCGGATATTTTTGCATTCCGTTCAGCCATTGAAAGCAATAAGAATTACCAGCTGGATGTAGAATATGCCGAAACCTTTTCGCGCAAGCTAAACGATTATAACCTGGTTATTTTACACCAGCTTCCATCAAACAATAATAAAGTAAGCAACATATTGAAGGAAGCCCGCGACCTTAAAAAGCCTTTATTGTATGTGGTGGGCTCGGAAACTTCTATTGCAGATTTTCAGCAGGCGCAAAACGGGCTTATTCTAAAGGCCAGTGCAGATAAGTTTAATGAAGTCACTGCCACGGTAGCAAAGGACTTTTCTCTTTTCACGCTTTCCGATAAAACTGTTCAAACCATTTCAAAGTTGCCGCCGTTCTATTGCTTCTTCGGCAATTTTACACCTAACCCTTCATCCAAAGTATTACTGCATCAGAAAATTAATAATGTTGAAACTGATTTTCCATTGTGGCTGTTTAATGAAACCGGCGATACCAAGTTTGGCATTATCTGTGGCGAAGGCTTATGGCGCTGGAGGTTTTATGATAACATGATGAACAAAAATCAGGATGCCACTAACGAACTCATAAATAAAACCATTCAGTATCTGTCGGTAAAAACTGATAAACGGCCATTTCGCGTAAACCTGCAAAAAAATATTTTCCAGGATAACGAGGCCATTACTTTCGATGCACAACTTTACAACGCCAATTTTGAACTGGTAAATACCCCTGATGTAGACATGAAAATAAAGGGCGAGGACGGAAAAGATTACGACTATAAATTCAATAAAAGCGATAACGCTTATAACCTGAATGCCGGGTTTTTACCGGTGGGCACGTACAGCTATACAGCCTCGGTTAAATTAGGGAACGGCAATTATACGGCAGGAGGTAAATTTTCTGTAAGCCCTCTTCAATTAGAAGAAATGCGCACCCGTGCAGACCATCAGGTGTTGTTTCAGCTTGCATCGCAGCATAACGGCCAAATGCACCACTTGAACGATTTTGAAAAAATATCAGACGAGATTGATTCTAAAAATCAATTAAAACCAATTTTGTACGATAGCTTCATTACTGAAAATGCTATTAACCTTAAATGGATATTCTTCCTTATCCTGGCCCTTATTTCGGCGGAGTGGTTTATGAGGAAGTATTTGGGGGGGTATTAATTACTGCTCCGTATAAACAATAAACTTATCCTTAAAAAACTCCTCATTAAAGTAGTTGGAGATAGGGAATTTTTTGGCGTTTTTAACCAGTGCCAGTTCGGCATCAATATCGCCGCCTTTAAGGCATATCAGCCCGTTTTTAAAGGTATTTTGGTCTTTAGGCAGGTACATACCTTTGGT
Source organism: uncultured Bacteroidota bacterium (assembly GCA_903889265.1). Lineage (GTDB taxonomy): Bacteria > Bacteroidota > Bacteroidia > Chitinophagales > LD1 > Bog-950. The sequence continues at coordinate 9,628 of CAISWS010000363.1, read as the reverse complement.
CCAGCCCAGCAACTCAGAAAGGGGTGCTACGGCGCGTGAAACAACAAAGTCATATTGGTAGTCCATTTCCTCGGCGCGGGAGTGGAAGATAAAGGTGTTTTTTAAACCCAACTTTGTTTTTACATCATCCACCACATTCAGCTTTTTACCAATAGAATCAACCAGATGAAACCGGCAATTGGGAAAAAGAATTGCTAATGGAATACCCGGAAAGCCACCACCGGTGCCCAGGTCCAAAATCTTTGTGGCGTTTTTAAACTGAACGAATTTGGCGATGCTTAGGGAATGCAGGATGTGCCGCTCGTACAGGTTTTCAATATCCTTGCGCGAGATGACATTTATTTTTTCGTTCCACTCAGCATAAATCGCCTGAAGTGCCGCAATTTGCTGTATTTGCTCTTGTGTAAGGTCGGGAAAGTATTTAAGAATGATGTCCATGCTTATGCGCCCATTTTAACGGCAAAATATAAAACAGGAGGGAAGCACTAATATTTTTCCCTGGTAACTTTAAGAATATTGTAAAGCATATCCTTGGCCCTGAAAAGCTGCGCCTTAACGGTGCCCAACGGCAAATCAAGTTTTTCAGCTATTTCTTCGTAAGATAATTCATCCAGGTAACGCAGTTCAATTAACGAACGGTATTTTGGCGAAAGTTGCTCAATGGCATCGCGTATTTTTTGTGCGCGTTGTTCTTTTATAACTGCTTCTTCCGGGTCAGGCGAATGATCCTGGACTGAAATAGGCGTTGTTTCTCCATCATCCGTTTTGCTGGTCTGGTCCAATGATGTGGTTTGCAAACGTTTTTTGCGGATAAAATCGATAGAATTATTGGTGGCAATTTTAAACAACCAGGTACTAAATGCAAAGTCGGCCGAATAGTTGCCGATGTTATTAAAAGCTTTCCCAAAAGCCTCAATAGTCAAATCCTCGGCATCATCGCGGTTATGCACCATTTTAAGTACCATAAAAAAGATAGAATCGCGGTAACGCACCATTAGTTTGCTGAATGCGTTCTGATCGCCTGTTTTGGCTTTAGCTACCAATTCCAGGTCTTCCTGTGCGCGGGATGAAAATTTTGCGTTTAAGTCTTCCAACTGTCTTTAGGTTTCAGCAATAATAAGAAAAAAATTATCAGCAAATAAGCTGTGTAAGTTATATCTAAAACCGGAGATAAAAAACGAAGGTCTTCCGACCCCAGTTTTTTGTATACCCTGAAGGTAGCAATCAGCTTGGCCAACAGAAGGCCCAAAAATAACGCCAGCACCGGTTTTAACAATTCTCCCTTTGCCAGAAGGGCTATAAAGGTGATGTAAAAAGCAAGGTTACTGAGCGCAAAAACGAATAACAACAGTTGATGAATAAATTTATACTTAAAGCCGGAACGCAGGTGGCGTTTTTTCTGATTTAGCCAGCCCGAAAATGTTTTTTCAGGCCCGGTATACATAAAGGCGGCCTTATCAACGCACAGCATGGTGTTTTTACCGGTGGCCACTGCGTTTATAAAAAGGTCATCATCACCGGTAAGCATATTTTTGGCTTTATCAAATCCCTTAAAACCTTTTATCAGCTCTTTTTTGTACGAAAGATTTCGCCCTACACCCATATACGGCAATCCTGCTTTTGCAAACCCGAAATACTGCAGGGCAGTCATAAAGTTTTCGTAGCGGATAATTTTATTCAAAAAACCGGACTGCGTTTCGTAAGGCGAATGGCCAAGCACAATTTGAGTGTCATCCATGTAACAGGCAATCATTCGTGCCAGCCAGTGTGTAGTGGCAGGCCGGCAATCGGCATCAGTAACAACGATGGTGTCGTAAGCGGCGGCCTCCAGTCCCTTCATCAAGGCATATTTTTTACCTGCATACGGCTTCTTTTCATTTTTTCCAACGCTTACTATTTTGAGGTTTTTGTTACGCTTGTAATATGCTACCAAGACATCCAGGGTATTGTCGGTGCTTTGGTCGTCTACCACAATAACTTCAAATTGCCGGTACTGCTGTATCAACACTATTTTCAAAAACTGCTGCAGGTTGCGGGCTTCGTTTTTTGCGCAGATAATAACCGAAACACCCGGCAAAAACTCGGGCACATCTTTAAACGGGCGCACAAAATTAAGGCGGAAAAAAACCAGCAGGTAATACAGTAGTTGGATAGCCACGCAGGCAATAAAGATTTTCAGCTCAACGGTCATCGGGGTGCAAAGAAAATAATTGTGGGATAAAACGGGAGAAGTTAATACAAAAGGAAATTAACAGGCAATTTGAAAGTTTCCTATTGCAGCCTGAACACCATCGGCAGGAAAAAATAAGCAGGCACTGCAATGCCACCTTGTTTTCCGGCCGTAAAAGATGGTAATAGCTTCAGTACCAAAATAGCCTCTTTATCAAACCCCTCGTTCACACTACGGATAACAGTGCCTGAGCTAACATGGCCATCTGTGTCAACAACAAAACGGAGCAGTACTTTGCCTTCTATGTCTTTTTCGCGTTGCGCTTCCGGGTATTCAAGCTGATGTGCTAAAAAGCCCATCAGCTGCTTCTCACCTCCCGGAAACTCAGGATTGGATTCTACGAAGGCGTAAACCTTTTTATCGCTGCCATCGGCACTGCCGCCCCCATCGTAAGCGGCATATTCATTCCAGCGGGATGCAAGTACCGGGTGCTGCCCAAATGAAGTAATGTAATCGCAGTAGTCTATCCAATCGTTTTGCTGAATTACGGGCTTATCGTACGATAATACAGTGATGTTAAATACTTTCTCAGGCGGATATTTTGGATTTTTTTCAACCGGAAGAAAAACTTCGCCATATTCTTCCTTCTTATTTTTAGGATTGGCTTTATATGCGCGGTAGTAATTTATCCTTTTGTAAAAGGCTGCACGTGCAACTGTGTCAGATGCGAGGGCTGCAATTCTTTTTCCAAGTTCTTCTTTACTCAATTCGGTGTTTTCGCCCAGGCATAAACTCCAGTAAAGCTGGCTACGCGGAAATGTAATAGTATCGTTGTTGAAGCTTTTTGATAAAGTTGAAAGGTATTTTTGCTCTACCACTGCTACCGGGACTTTTCCGAAAGCCAGCAAAGGCTGTATCAACACCATGAAATAAAGGAGGCATTTCATATCTTAAATTTAAAGAAATTTTGCCTTTCCGGCAATTGTTACCGGACTCGGAATAAATAAAGGCTGTCCTCTTCAAATTCAATGGGTTGAGCCACTGAATTAACTTGCTTAAAGCTCATTTCGCAATGCATGGTCTAAAAACCTATATTCGCGCGCTGATATGAAATTTAAACTGATAGCTGAAGATAAGGAAAGCAAAGCACGGGCTGGCGAAGTGGTTACCGATCACGGCACCATAAAAACGCCGATTTTTATGCCTGTAGGGACGCTTGGCGCCGTTAAGGCTGTGCATATGCAGGAGCTGAAAACCCAGATACATGCCCAAATCATTTTGGGTAATACCTACCACCTGTATTTAAGGCCGGGCACCGGTGTAATTGAAGGCGCAGGCGGACTACACAAATTTAACGGTTGGGACCGGCCCATATTAACCGATAGCGGCGGGTTCCAGGTGCATTCCCTTGCTGATATAAGGAAAATAAAAGAGGAAGGAGTGGAGTTCCGCAGCCATATTGATGGCTCGAAACATTTTTTCAGCCCTGAAGGAGTGATGGATATTCAAAGAAAGATTGGCGCAGATATTATTATGGCGTTTGACGAGTGCACGCCATACCCATGCGAGTACAACTACGCCCAAAAATCTTTAGCGTTGACCCACCGTTGGCTGGAAAGGTGCGTTACCCGGTTTAATGAAACGGAATGTCCGTATGGATACAGCCAAACGCTTTTCCCTATTGTGCAGGGCAGCGTTTATCGTGATTTGAGAAAGCAGTCGGCTGAATTTGTGGCTGAGTTAGGTATGGAAGGTAACGCAATAGGCGGCCTGTCAGTTGGTGAGCCCGATGCTGAGATGTATGAAATGACTGAGATGGTGTGCGATATTTTACCGAAAGATAAGCCGCGCTATTTAATGGGCGTAGGTACACCGGCTAATATCTTAGAAGGGATATCGTTGGGCGTGGACATGTTTGATTGCGTAATGCCTACCCGCAACGCGCGCAATGGCATGCTGTTTACGCAAAGCGGCATTATCAATATTAAAAACGAGAAGTGGAAAAATGATTTTTCACCCATCGACCCGGATAGCGATTGTGAGTTAATGCGTACGCATACCAAAGCGTTTTTGCGCCACCTGATACATACCGGCGAAATGCTGGGGGCGCAGATATCTTCCATCAATAATTTAAGCCTTTATTTATGGCTGGTTACCCAGGCACGCAAGAAAATTGAGGAAGGGACGTTTAATGCCTGGAAAAAAGAAATGGTTGTTAAGTTGATGACGAGGTTATAGTATATTGCCCTTGAACAAATGAAGAAGTTAGACCGCTACATACTATTTAAATTTTTGGGCACCTTCTTGTTTATCATGATGTTGCTTTTGAGCATTACGATTGTGATTGACGTGGAAGAGAAAGTTGATGCCTTTGTAAATAACCATGTTACGGTTAAGCTTTTTCTATTCGATTACCTCGTCTATTTTATCCTCTTTATTACCTCGCGTATCGGGCCCTTTTTTATTCTGTTATCGGTTATATTTTTTACCTCCCAATTAGCAGAACGGTCAGAGATTATTGCTATATTAAACAGTGGTACCAGCTTTTACCGGTTATTATATCCGTATATGATTGGGGCTACTATCCTGGCTGCCATATTTTACCTGGGCAATAATTATTTTGTTCCATATGCTAATAAGAAACGGATACAATTTGAAGATACCTACGTAAGCAAACCACCCGAGGGGCTTCGGTTTAATTTTCACCGCACCATTGCGCCGGGCACTATTATTTATATGGAAAACTATAAACCCAGCGATGGAAGCGGGTTTAAATTCTCTATAGATAAGTTTGCTGATGGAAAGCTGGTTTATAAGTTGAGGTCGGATAAAATTGAATGGGTAAAAAAAACAAGCAGCTGGAGGATCAGTAATTATTATATCCGCAAGCTTGGCCCAGATGGCGACCAGATTACCAGCGGTCCCACCCTGGATACCGTTTTTAATTTTAAACCGGAGGATTTTGTCTTTTCTGAAAGCAAGAAGGAAGTAATGACCACACCTGAACTGAAGGAATACATTGCTTATATGTATAAAAGCGGCCAGCCTGATATTGAATTTTACGAGGTGGAGAAATACAGGCGAACCTCATCGTGTTTTAGTATTTATATTTTAACCCTGATAGGTGTAAGTGTTGCATCGCGCAAAGTAAGGGGTGGTTTGGGCTGGCATATTGTGCTGGGTATTGGCCTTAGCGCGCTGTATGAAGTGATTATGAAATTTACCATAACCTTTTCAACCAATGCATCACTGCCGCCGGTAATGGGTGTTTGGATACCTAATGTTTTGTATGCCTGCCTGGCTTTTTATCTGATTAAAAAGGCACCGAAGTAGCAGCTTAAAACCGGCTGGTTTTTCCGTTTAAATATTCCTTGTAAGCCTCGCGCACTATACCATCGCCCAGGCCTATTTTGGGTACATAAATTTTATCGGCATCTATCCATTTCATAATGGTTACAAAAATGTCTCCTGCCGGTACAATTACATCGGCGCGGTCAGGGTTCAGGTCGTATAGTTTTAAGCGTTCTTCGTAGGTGTGCGATTTTATCATTTGCACAATATCAAACAATTTATCAAGCGGCAGGGCTTTGCCGGGTTTAAGTTGCGCAAGTTTGGATATGCGGTTAATGTTGCCTCCCGAGCCAATCATCGAAAAGTCCTTTAGCCCAATGGCATGGGACTTTATCCAATCCTTCATTTTTTTCCATGTAGCTTTTTCTACCTGGTTCTGCATAATACGGATAGTGCCTATTGGGAAAGATTTGGTAGCCACAGGTTTCCCTTTTGAAAACACGGTTATTTCGGTACTGCCGCCACCCACGTCAACAAAAAAACAGTTTTCCTGTATTTTACTTAATGACGCGATCTGGCTGTTAAATATCAGGTTGGCCTCGGTATTGCCGGTTATAAGCTCAATCTGAATGCCGGTTTTATCCTTTATGCGCTTTATTATCCGTGGCCCATTAGTAGCCTCGCGCATAGCTGAAGTGGCGCAACCTTTATAATGAATTACATCGTTAGCCTTCATCAGGTAACGGAATGCAAGCATGGTTTCCTCTAAATGTATGATTGAAACTTCGGGTATTTTATGGTCGGTAAATGCATTTACCCCCAATCTTACCGGTACTCGTATCAGCGAACTCTTTTTAAACAAAGGTTCATCGCCGTTCATGAGCACATTTGCAATAAGCAGCCTTACGGAGTTTGAGCCAATATCAACAGCTGCAAATTTGCGGATTTCCAAAGGGTATAAATTTTCCGAAAATTAAACTGTAACAACCACAATGCAGAGGTAAGTTTTCAACCGGAAATTGTGGACGGCAGGTTAAGATTGTGTTAAGGGGCAGAGAGGTTTATGCGTTAAAATTTATTTGGCATCTTTAGCATTGGCTGCCTTCAGGTAATCGTAAATAGCCAGTTGCGCCCGCACCGGTTTCTGGTCGTGGGCAGGCGTTTTATGCTGGTTCTTCTGCATTTCGTCAACCACGCGGGCTTTAACATTATCGCTCCATTGTATTTCCAGCATATCGCGCAATTCCTTCTGAATTTTTTTGCTGTAAATGGGGCAACTTACCTCTATCCGCGAATCAAAGTTACGCGCCATCCAATCGGCAGATGAAATGTAGTAAAGTTCATCACCACCATTTTTGAAAATAAATATTCTCGAATGCTCGAGGAATTTATCAATAATGCTGATTACCTCAATATTCTCGCTCAGCCCTAATACACCTGGTACCAATGCACACATGCCCCGTACAATTATTCTGATATTAACTCCGGCCTTGCTGGCATCATAAAGATGGTCAATCATCTCCTCATCAACCAGGCTGTTCATTTTCAGAAAAATTTCAGCCTTTTTACCGGCTTTGGCAAACTCCATTTCGTTTTCAATCAGCTTGGTAAGCCTTTTGCGGGTAGAGTGCGGAGAAAGAATAAGGTGTTTGAAGTTATATACCCTATAATTTTTCTCGAAAAACTCGAACATGTGCTCCACCTCCTTCGTTATCTTAGGGTCGCTGGTAAGCAAAGAATCATCGCAATAAATATGCGAGGTTCGCTCATTATAATTACCGGTAGTTATGTTGGCATACAATTGTGGCCTGCCATTTTCAACACGGGTAATAAGACATAGTTTTGAATGCACTTTAAGGCCCGGAACCCCGTAAATTACATGTATGCCCTCATCCTGTAGCCGCTTAGCCCAATTGATATTGGCTTCCTCATCAAACCGTGCCTGTAATTCAAGTAGTGCGATAACCTGCTTTCCGTTTTGCGCCGCATTTATAAGGGCGTTAATTACCATAGAGGAACGGGCAACACGGTAAAGCGTGATTTTAATAACCTTTACATTGGGGTCAATTGCCGCCTCCCGCAATAGGTCAATGAAGTTCGAAAAATTCTGGTATGGATAATGCAGCATTACATCCTGTTTCTTCAGCACCTCAAAGTAGCTTTGATTTGGCTGCAAAAATTTGCTGGCAATGGGCTTTTCGTTCTGATACACCAGGTCAGGCGTACCAGTATTCGGAAAACTTATAAAATCCTTGAAATTGTGATACCGGCCACCGGGTATCAGATTGTCAAGATTATTCAGCTTCATTTTGGTTTTTACAAAATCAAGTAAATCTTTAGGTATAGCGCTATCGTAAACAAACCGAACGGGGTTGCCCTTTTGCCGGGCTTTTACGCTTTTTGATATTTTATCAATAAAGCTTTGAGCAATGTCGTTATCAATATCCAACTCCGCATCCCGGGTAATTTTAATGGTAAATGCCTCTATTTGATTGAAGCCAAACATGGCAAATACTTCGGGCAGGTTATACCTGATAATATCGTCAAGCAGAATAATATACCGCTTATCTGTGGTTGATGGCAGAGAAACAAAACGGCCACCAACACCTGTTGGAATTTCAACCAGCGAGTATTGGGTTAACCTGGGTTTGCGGGCTGTTGAAAGCTTAATGGCAAGGTATATGGCTTTATCCTTCAGGTAAGGGAAAGTTTTTACCTGCGTAAGCATAATAGGCACCAGGGCCGGGCGCACGTTATCGTTAAAATAGTTTTTTACAAACTCGCCCTGCTCTTTTGAGAGGTGTCCCTCATCGATAATAAATATGTTTTGGTTACGGAGTTCTTCCTGCACTTCGCGGAATATTTCTTCAAAGTGCTTGGATTGCTCTAAAACAACCGTTTGAACTTCTTCCAGTATCTTTTTGGGCTTGTAGTGGATGGTCGCTTTGGCGCTTTTGCCTAAAACCAACAGCCTTTTAAGGGTTGCTATCCGCACCCTGAAAAACTCATCCATATTGTTTGAGAAAATCCCCAAAAAACGCAACCGTTCAATTACCGGAACGCCCGGGTCGGCGGCTTCCTGCAAAACACGTTCGTTAAATGAAAGCCAGCTAATTTCCCTGTTAATAAATTTTCCGTTCTTCGGCATACATCATTGTCTTCGTCACAAATCCCAATAAGGGGGTTATCAGGTAAGGGTCGAATATAACCGAAAAAACGAGTTGTTTACACCCCGATAACCAATATTTAACGTTAACTTAAAGCCAAATGCCGTTGGGCAGGCGGTGTTTTATACGGCCCCGGCAATCTCTTTTAACATTGCAGCTTTGGGTAGCTAACAACATCCATATACCTGTAAAGAATAGCATCACCTTTGTTGTTTTCATACGTTGCCGGGTAACAATAATTTAACGGCAGCGGGGTTTTTAAATTGTTTTTGGGGTCAAAAACGCTTTTAGTTTGCCGGGTGTCAGCTTATAGATTTCCCAGTCGGTGGTATTAAACTCCAGCCATACCACCCCGGTTGTGGGTATTTCTTCTATGCTGTTTTCTGCAAACATATTGGCCAGGTGGGTTAAAGAGGGGTTATGTCCTATTACAACCAGGGTTTTTACTTTGCTATCTGTTTCCCGGATTACCTGCAAAACTTCCTCCGACGTTGATTCATAAATCCTTTTGTCAAATTGTATATCCTTCTCAGGGTATTTCAACTTATCGCAAAAATATTCCGCCGTTTGGCGGGTGCGTTTTGCGGGGCTGCAGATAATCAGGTCCGGCTCAACGCCCAGGGATTTAAGTTTGGCGGCCATTTCTTTGGCATCCTCTATCCTGTCTTTCTTAACAGGCCGGTCAAAATCGGGCAATGAAAAATCAGTCCAGTTAGATTTGGTATGCCTTATCAGAATCAGTGTGCGTTTCATAGCTTAAAGATAGAAATACATGTTAACACAATGCACCCAAAATTCAATACGAAGGGTACCAAAAATATAATCTTCGTGGCTTTTGTATTCGCAATTTCCTTTGTGCATTTTGTTTTAAACTGCATTTGGATTTAATTTTAAACAGCTTGTGAGAAGTAGCCAGGAGCAGGAGAATTTATTGAACTGGAAAAAAACTCTTTTATATTTATAGGCGCTAGTTAACCGCCACACCGGTAAAGCGAGATCG
>CAISWS010000362.1 GCA_903889265.1 uncultured Bacteroidota bacterium | reverse complement strand
GCGGCCTATACGAAAGCAGGTGCCGAAAACAAAATTGTGATCCTTATTTTCCATGCTTCCTGGTGCGGCTGGTGCCATAAAATGGAGGCATCGATCAATGATTCTACCTGCAATAAATTTTTCGATAAGAACTATGTTATTGCTTACCTGGACGTGCAGGAAAACGGCGATAAAAAGGCATTGGAAAACCCGGGTGCTGAAGCGCTGATGAAAAAATACAAGGCCGAGAGTGCTGGTTTGCCGTTCTGGCTGATCCTCGATCGAAAAGGAAATACACTGGCGACCTCTACTATGAATGCCAATAGCGCGTCATCCAATTCTGCTGCCGACAACGTGGGCTGCCCGGCTACTGAAAAGGAAGTGGACTATTTGGTTAAAGTGTTAAAGTCAACTTCAACTTTAACAGATAGCGAACTGGCGATTATCAAAACACGTTTCCGTAAGAATGAGCCAGTTAAACCAACGACCGGCACTAATTAAATCCCTTATTTACTGACGGAAGCAGACCTGCGAAGTTTATCAACTCCGCCAGTCTTTGTTTTATATTTATTTTCCTTTATTTGGCATTATGGTAATTGTTATACAATGCGCTGACCAGGTGGGACTGGTAGCTAAGATATCCGGACTACTTGCTGAGAAGAAATTCAATATCGTATCGATGCACGAATACGTGGATAATGGCGAGAATCTGTTTTTTATGCGACTCGAAGTTGTCAACGAGCCGGGGCTTGAACTACTGGGTGAGCAATTAAGGGATTTGTTACCCATTGGCGCATTGGTTAAAGTAAACCCCAATCCCGAAAAAAAGGCGATCGTACTGGTTACTAAAGAATACCATTGCCTGGCTGATATTCTGGTGCGTAATCATTTTAAGACGCTGGGTGCTTCGGTTCAATGCGTTATCGGTAACTATACCCATTTGGAGGATATCACCAAACGCTTTGATATTCCGTTTTACCATGTTCCATTTGGTGACCCGGCTACTAATCCCGAAAAACAGATTTTGGACATTATTGACGGTTACGAGCACGATTACCTGGTGCTGGCTAAATTTATGCGCGTGTTATCCCCCGATTTTGTTGGCCGCTTTCCCAATCAGATCGTTAATATCCATCATTCATTTTTACCTGCATTTGCAGGCGCCAATCCTTACCGCCAGGCTTATGAACGGGGCGTTAAACTGATAGGTGCTACCGCCCACTTCGTAACCAACGATCTGGACGAGGGCCCGATCATCGCCCAACAAATCATTTCGGCAGATCATTCCCTAACTGCTGCTGGTATGGTAAAGGCTGGTAAAGAAATTGAAACTGCCGTATTGGCCAAAGCCCTGCGGGTGGTTTTTGATGACCGGGTGTTTATTTATAAGAATAAAACGGTTGTGCTGGAATAACGGGCTTCAGGGCAAAACTTACGAAGTTTTAAAAACTTCGTAAGTTTGTCAAGTCTTTCACGTTAAGCTCAATACGAAATTATAATCACCAAATCTGCCTTCCCTGTTTGCCTCAAGCCATGCGAACTACCGGGCCTTGTAAGTATGGCATCACCTTGCTTTACCATGAATGATTTACCGTTCATCAGCATCTCGCCCGTTCCGCTGATGATATAATACACCTCATCTTCCTTTTGCAAATGATACCCTATTGCCGAACCTGGATGCAATATGCGTTTACGAAAGGTGAGTTTTAAACTATCAGCTTTTGAAAAGAAACTATAGCCGATGGTGTTTCCGCCACCATTGTGGGTGCCGGCCTCGGTTTTGGCGATGTCTTTTTCGTGTTCGAGGATATAGGGTTGTTTGGACTGGGCCAGGCAACAAAGTGTAAAAAGGCAAAAAACAGCGACCAGTAAAGCTTTCATGTTGAGGTGATTTTAAACAAAAATAGCGATGGATTTTATACCCATCGCTATTCAAATTATAAATACGCTGTTACTCCACCACCCTCACCTTCAAAAAGCTTGGATTTGCTTTGGAAGTATAAACACGGTGAGTTTGTTTTTTAAAGTCGGTATCCTTGGCCTTCATGATATCCTCAAACACCTGCGGGTTACGGTCGATGAGCGGAAAACTGCTGCTTTGCACCTGTATCATTATACGGTGACCTTTTTTGAAGGTATGCAGGATATCCTGTAACTCCACATTTACCGGCGTTACCTGGCCGGGCACAAATGGCTCAGGCTGGCTGATATTATTGCTGTATTTGCCACGGATCTCCTCGCTACGCACCATCTGCTGATAGGCCGACATATAAACGCCCTTTGCGGTAAACTGGTTGTTTTTGGCGGAATCAGGATATACATCGATAATCTTTACCACCCAGTCGGCATCAGTACCGGTAATGGCCACTTTCAGGTTGGCCCAGGTATTACCTGCCAGGGTTACGTCATGATCGAGCACATCGGTCTCATAACTCAATACATCCGGACGGCTGGAAGCAAAACGCTGGTCGCCGGTCATGTATTCGCGCTGCATGCCTAAAACGGTATACCCGTAAAAAGGCACCGGTTTGTTAGGGTCTGCTACAAATTCATCAAAACTATCGGCATTGTCCTGTGGCGCATCGAAGGATAACTTACCTCCCGGCAAAAAGTACAGGTTTTTGTCCTCTGCCTCTTTTGGCGGCCATTGGCTGTAGGTTTTCCATTTGTTTACCCCAGTTTGAAATACTGAAACGGGTTTAAGATCAAGGTCAGTACCTTTTAAATAATGACTAAAGAACGCAAACTCGATCTTCTCGCGGTAAAAAGGTCCGGTTGGCCCGCCAAAATCTATATCCCCTAAATGATCCCCATCACCGCGTGCCCATCCGCCATGCACCCAGGGGCCCATGGTAAAATAGATCGGCGTATTCGGATTATTCTTTACCAAGGTCTTGTAGGTATTGATAGCCCCATAAAGGTCCTCTGCATCATACCAGCCACCGGTTATCAAGGTTGGTGTTTTGATATCATGCAGGTGCGATAATATATTGCGGTCTTTCCAGTGCTGGTCGTAATCAGGGTGATCCATCATCTCGTTCCAAAGGCGAATGGTATCCTTAAAATACTTGTCATTCGTATTTTTCATCGAACCCATATTCAGGTAAAACTCATAGCCATCTGCAGTTCCATATTCAAGCCTGCTACCCCTTCCCTGGGTCGGCTTGCCGTCCTGGCGATTGGTAAAGCCCGGATAGAACCCAAAGTTGCCTACTAACTGAAAGGCACCATTGTGCCAGCCGTCATCGCGCCAAAGGTCAGACATAGGTGCCTGAGGGGATGCAGCGGCTAAAGCCGGGTGACGGCTTAGCAAACAAGCAGTAGTATAAAAGCCGGGATAGGATATGCCCCATGCCCCTACCTTACCGTTATTATTAGGAATGTTTTTTAACAGCCAGTCGATCGTATCATAGGTATCAGTGCCTTCATCAACATCATTCTTTGTTTTGTGCACTTCTTTTTCGGGCGTCATCTCCTCAAATATTCCTTCACTCATCCATCGTCCGCGTGCGTCCTGATAGACGAAAATAAAACCATCGTGCAGAAACAAAGATGAAGGACCAAGCGAGCGGCTGTAAGCATCCGGTCCATAGGGCGCCACGCTGTATGGCGTACGATCCATCATGAACGGATATTTTTTTGTTTGATCTTTGGGTACATAAACCGTGGTAAACAGTTTTTTGCCGTCGCGCATCGGAACCTGGTACTCGTATTTGGTGTAGTTTGCTTTCACATAATCGGCATCAGCACCATTTGGCTGTGCGAAGGAACAAAATGCTGATAATAGGAAGCAGATCGCTAATAACTGGGATAGTTTTTTCATCAGTTAATTATTAAAACAGGAGAATTCTGGTGGCAAGAAAACAAAAAAAGCCCCAATTACAGGGACTGTAACAAAGTTATTACTTTATAACAGGAGTATACAGATTTATTCCGTCGATGAATTTGTAGTGTTTAACATTATAAGTGAACAAATCAAGCCGGGCTACAATAGAAGTAGCTGCGATTAGTGCATCAGGCAAGGACAAACCATGGCTTAAAGTATAATTTCTTAACAAGTCAATGGCCAATTGTGATACAGCATTATCAATAAGTGCAATTTGAAATTGATGAACATCTGAATTTATTTTATTCAATTCTGATTTATTTGATGCGCCAACAATCAGTTCCATTATAGTTACTGATGAAAGAATGATATTATATGCCCCTATTACATTTTCAAGTATATTCTTTGTGGATGGGTGACGCAGATTATTCCTATTCCAATAGTCAATAATTACATCGGTGTCGCATATTATTCATTGCGTTGCCAAGCTCTTTGTCTTAAGTTTTCAGCATCAATATTTTTTTCGGTAAAAAGTTCAGTCATTGCAGTAGGGTCAAACTTTTCCGAAGCCGGAAGTATCGTAACACCGTTCAACTTATAGGACTTGACTTCATTCTTCGGTTTCGAAATCTTGAAATCAAAATACTTAGCCAAACCCTTTAAAATCTTAAGCGTTTCTGGCTTTTTATATTTTATGGTAAACTCGGGCATGATGTATTTTTTTATAAAGTTAGTTCATTTAACAAAAAAAGGCAAGCCAAGGCTTGCCTTCACTTTTACAGCGTATAAAATTATTCGTTGATCGCCTTTACTCCCGGCAACTCCTTACCTTCCATATATTCGAGTAAGGCACCGCCACCAGTCGACACATAGCTTACGTCGTTGGTAAAGTTGAATTTGGCAACCGCTGCGGCCGAATCGCCACCACCGATCAACGAAAAGGCTCCATTTTTGGTGGCCCTTACAACTGCCTCGGCAATAGCTTTGGTGCCCTGCTCAAATTTTTCCATTTCAAAAACGCCCATCGGACCGTTCCACAAAATGGTTTTTGAGCTTTCTACTACTTTACTAAAAGCTTTAATTGAATCGGGACCGATATCTAAACCCATCCAGCCATCTTTAATATTATCATTTTGCGCAATTTCGGTATTGGCATCGTTTGAAAATGCATCTGCAATGATCGAATCGGTCGGCAATAAAATATTGATGCCCCTTGCTTTTGCTTTGGAAAGGATATCATTTGCCAGATCGAGTTTATCTTCTTCCACCAACGATTTGCCGATCTTGCCACCCTGTGCCTTAGCAAAGGTATAAGCCATACCGCCGCCGATAATCAGGTTATCTACCTTACCCATCAGCTGTTCGATCAGTTCGATCTTATCCGAAACCTTTGCACCGCCCATTATGGCTGTAAATGGTCTTTCAGCATTATTCAACACTTTCTCGGCATTGTTCACTTCGGCAGCCAGCAGGTACCCGGCACATTTTGCTTCCGGAAAAAACTGGGCGATCACCGCTGTAGAGGCATGTGCCCGGTGTGCTGTACCGAAGGCATCGTTCACATATACATCACCTAATGCTGCCAGTTTCAGCGCAAATTCTTTATCTCCCTTTTCTTCCTCTTTGTAAAAGCGAAGATTTTCAAGTAATAATACTTCACCGGGTGCCAAAGCTTTTGCTTTTTCGATAGCCTGCGGGCCAATACAATCATCGGCAAATTGTACCTGCTGACCTAAGAGATCGGAAAGGTGCGGAACCACGTGCTTTAACGAGTATTTCTCAGTAGGACCATCCTTTGGGCGTCCAAGGTGCGACATCAGGATAACAGCGCCACCATCGGTTAATATCTTTTTGATAGTAGGTAGGGCCGCGGTGATACGGTTGTCGTCGGTTATATGATAATTCGCATCAAGCGGGACATTAAAATCAACCCTGACCAGGGCTTTCTTTCCGCGAAAATTGATTTGATCTACTGTTTTCATGTGTTTGGATTGTTTTTTTTGAGTGCTGCAAATTCCGTAAATAATTCTGAAATCTGAATTTAAATTGAAGAAAATGAGGTTTGGATATCGTTATTAGTTAACGGTTATCAGGTAACAGTATTAACGACCGGATAGTTTAGTCTTTTTACCTTTTATTGGATTTTAAGGAAAAGTACCTTGTGGGGGCCGGTGCCGGTAATTTCAAATATATCTGTGACTGGCTCGAAACCAAGGCTGAGGTAAAATTTAATAGCCGGAACCCGGCCGTTGCACCAAAGATAATTTACCTGACGGCCGCGGAGGTAAACGATGGCGAAATTAACAAGTTGGTTGCCTATCCCTCTGCCCTGGTAAGTCGCAAGGGTTGCCATACCGCGCAACTGGTAGGGCTTACCAGAAAAATCCTTGTATCCGTTGGGATGAAATGTAGCAATACACACTAATTTTTCATCGACGAAATAGCCAAGATGAAAACTCTCCGGATCTTCGTCCCCGGGAAACCGGCATCGTTCTAAACTAAGTTTCCCATCGCGCAAAATTTCATTGCG
>CAISWS010000361.1 GCA_903889265.1 uncultured Bacteroidota bacterium | reverse complement strand
TTGCTCATAAACATTGAGTTGAAAGCTACACTGTGCTTATAAAATTTGTTAAGCTGAGCCCCGGTTTAATTACTTCTGCCAACCACAATAATTACCTTGTAATCCATGAGCAGGAAATGGTAGGTCAGGAATTTTAATGATTGGATTTTTCTTTCTGCTGAAAGGTTATTCTTATAACTTCGTCAAAGTATAAAAATGAAGAGGATGAAGAAGATTTTTGGATTAATACCGGTGCTGGTGATATTGGGCCTGTTTGCGTTTAATAATGCAGGCGCTCAGATACTTACCCCTGTTACCTGGAACTGGAAGGCGGAACAAACAGGCAAGGGCGAATACAAACTTACTTTTACTGCCAAAATAGATAAGGGCTGGCACACGTATTCGCAATACATAGGCGATGGTGGCCCGGTGCCTACCAAATTTACTTTCGACCCTAAAAACAAGGATGTTCAGCTGGTAGGAAAAACAACAGAAACGGGGCCTAAAATACATGAGGGCCACGACCCTGTTTTTGATATGCAGTTAAAATATTTTGAGATAGAGTTAGTATGCACCCAAACTGTAAAGGTGCTGAAGGACACCAAACTAAAAGGGACGCTTGAGTTTATGGTGTGCGATGATTCAAAATGTTTACCACCCGATGACAAAGACTTTGAATTTGACTTAAAGGCAGGCGGAGCAGGAGTAAAAGTTGTGCCCGATAAAAATGGCAAATCTGAATTGAATAACACCAGCGGACAGAAGACAGAGGGCGAGGCATCATTTGCCCAAAAGGCTTTTGATTCTACGGTGCAGGCAACTATCCAAAAATCGATGACCAGTGATTCAGCTAAAGCGGCAACGGTGGCTGAGTCGGCAAATGCTTCGGGAGGCAATAAATTCGGAAAACCTATTGGGAATTGTAATGCAGGGAGCCCGGCAACAACCGATAAAAGTTTGTGGGCCATTATTGCCCTGGGTTTTTTTGGCGGGTTGATTGCTTTGCTTACACCGTGTGTGTTTCCGATGATTCCGCTTACGGTTTCGTTTTTTACCAAGCGGAGCGAAAGCAAGTCGAAGGGTAAGTTTGAGGCACTGATTTACGCGTTTAGCATAATCGCTATTTACCTGTTGCTGGCATTGCCTTTTGCCGTATGCAATATTTCATCGGACACGTTAAACGAGCTCAGTACCGGTGCGGGACTGAACCTTTTCTTCTTTGTAATATTTGTAATTTTTGCTTTTTCATTTTTTGGGTTTTACGAAATTACCCTGCCTTCGTTTATAGCTAACAAAGCTGATTCTGCTTCGAACATTGGGGGCTTTGTGGGTATATTTTTTATGGCCCTTACTTTGGCCATCGTTTCTTTTTCGTGCACCGGCCCTATTGTTGGGGCGTTGCTTGCAGGCGCACTTACCACTGCCAATGGAAAACTGAATGTGGTGTTTGGCCTGGGGGCTTTTGGTGCAGGGCTGGCATTGCCGTTCGGTTTTTTTGCCTTGTTTCCGAGTATGATGAAATCGTTGCCTAAATCGGGTGGATGGCTGGATACAATTAAAAAGGTACTTGGTTTTATCGAGCTTATTTTTGCGTTTAAATTTTTATCGAATGCGGATTTGGTAAGCCACTGGGGTATTTTTCCGCGCGAGATATTCCTGGGTGTTTGGGCGGTTATCGGGGTTGTCCTGTTCCTGTTTTTAATTGGCAGATTGAACCTTCCACATACCACGCCGATAAAGAATTTTTCACCACTGCGCATTACCACGGTTGTGCTGGCACTTGCTTTTGCGGTTTATTCGGCCTATGGTATACCGGGTAATGAATTGCATTTGTTCAGCGGTTTTCCGCCACCTAAATCGTATTCTATTTTTAAAACTAAGTCGGCCGTAACCCCTATTCAGAACGATTACGAAAAGGCGCTTGCATTAGCTAAAAAAGAAGGCAAGCCCCTAATGATTGACTTTACCGGCTGGGCTTGTGTTAACTGCCGCAAAATGGAGGAAAACGTATGGACCGACCCGGAGGTTACGGAGAGGTTGACGGATAAATACGTTGTGCTATCGCTTTATGTAGATGATAAAAAAGAATTGCCTGAAAGTGAGCAATATGTAAGCGACCTATCAAGCCATAAAAAGATAAAAACCATTGGCAATAAATTCAGCGAAATGGAGGCCAAATATTTTGTTGCTAATACGCAGCCATTTTATGTTCTGATATCGCCGGATGAGCACCTATTAAATAACCCTACCGGCTATACGCCGAACCCTAAGGATTATGTTGCTTTTCTGGATTGCGGGTTGAATAGTTTTAAGCAGTTGAGCCAGAATTAAAAACTTCTCTAAATCTCCCCGGAAAGAGCAATAGGTTTAATTTAAACGGATAAAGGTTCGACCCACTCCGGGGTCGCAGGTACTCCTATTGGTTAGTTCTACAAAGCTGTGACCACTCTGTGGTCAGAATTTCCAAAACTTAGCGATGGCACTTTCATGCGAGGCTTTTAAGGCCGTCCTTACCAAAGTTCACTCACATTGGGGATGTGTATTTTGGATGGCGGCGATTTAGCCGGGGCAATGTTCATTATCATAACTTTAGGCTATGATCTACGAATTTCTGACTCCGGTTGATAAGGAAACCATTTTGGAGGACACCGAGCTTCATCCCGGCCAGATGGGCAATTATATTTTTATTTACAGCGGCACCGAGTTTGAGCTGAGCGATTTTAATATCGCTTTTATCGGCGTAAATGAGGACCGCGGCTCTGTCAACAATCCGGGCTCAGCAAAAACTCCGGACCTGGTAAGGAAGGAGCTTTATAAGTTGTACATGCCACCCATTGACAAGGAGTTTAAGGTAATGGACCTGGGCAACATTAAACAGGGCGAAACGCCGCGCGATACCTACTTTGCCATGAGCAATGTGATTCTTGAATTGCTGACACATAAAGTGATACCTGTTATTATTGGTGGCAGCCACGACCTTACCTTCGGGCAGTACCTGGGGTATAAGAACCTGAACGCATTAATTAACCTGGTGGTGCTGGATGAGCGTATTGATATGCAGGACGGGCCTGGCAAAAAGTTGGATTCATCATCGTTTATCATGAACATATTGACCCATACGCCTAATTATCTTTTCAATTACAGCCATGTGGGTTACCAGACTTATCTGAACGACAGTAAAACGATTGAGGTGCTGGAGGGTCTGAATTTTGATTGCCACCGCCTGGGCCTGATACGTGCCAACCTGGAGCAAACAGAGCCGATTTTAAGGGATGCTGATGCGCTGAGTATTGATATATCATGCGTGCGGCAGGCTGATGCACCTGCGCATGCGCAGGCATCGCCCAACGGATTTAGTGCCGAGGAGTTGTGCCAGATTACCCGTTATGCCGGGTTAAGTGATAAGCTTACCACCCTTGGTATTTACGAGATAAACCCCGGCTACGATAATAACCATCAAACAACCCAACTGGCCGCGCAAATGGTATGGTATTTTATTGAAGGCTTTTACAACCGCGTGGGCGATTATCCGTTAACGCTGGATGAGCACATGAAGTTTACCGTACACCTGGAAGATACCGACCATGAGCTTATTTTCTGGAAGAGTAAAAAAACCGAGCGCTGGTGGATGGAGCTGCCATTTGGCGATAAAGAAAAATATGGGCGCAACCAGTTAGTGCCTTGCAGCTTTGAAGATTACGAGGGTGCCTGCGAACAGGAGCTGCCGGATAGATGGATGAAGGCTTATACGAAGCTAGTATAGGCCGCCTTGATAGAAGAATACAATAGAACGCTGATTTATTATGATTTTTATGATGGCGTTATGGGTTTAAATTACAGAGGATTAAAATCCTGTAACCGCTTTACACCCATTAAACGCCGCAAATTTTTTCAACGCATTACCAAGAGCAGCATTTAGCTTTTCGTCCGGCTTTTTTTCGTAGAAAACATTTTTGATGTATAGCACCTGTTCGCTTCTATCGGCTTTGCAATCTATGCGGCCCGCAAATGTATCACCGTACAAGATGGGTAAACAGAAGTAACCATATTGTCTTTTGGGTTCTGGCACATAACACTCTATGGTGTAGTCGAAACCGAAAAGGCGCTTCAGGCGGTTTCTTTGAATTACGCAGTTATCAAAGGGAGAAAGGATGTTTACTGTTTTAGAAGCCTTGATTCCGGCCGCATGGTCAAGGCTTTGTTGCGTGGTGTAGAGGATTTCGTTATCGCCTTTTATTTTAACAGGGATAATCAAGCCTTCTTCCTCCATTTCGCTCAGCACTTTGCCAATGGCGGTTTTTGCGTGGCGGCGCAGGTAGCCTATTTCATTATTGGCAGCCAGGCCATTGGCGCGGATTGTTTTAGTTATCAGGTATTGGGCATATTCTTTTTCGGTGGGTAGTTTTGTATTAACACCGGCCGGTAAAACCCTCTCGGTTATATCATATACTTTTTGAAAACCCTGACGTTTGGCTATCATGAGCTTTCCTTCCATAAAGAGCTGCTCCAGGGCCTGCTTACTTTCTTTCCATTCCCACCAGCCTTGTTTTTTCTTTTTTTCTTCAAAGTCCTTTGATTGCAGCGGGCCTTCGGCAGTTATGCGGTCGTAAACAAACTTTGTAAGCTTTTTATTTAAATACCATTTTTTCTCGCCGGTTAAAAAACGATTTTTACGATATAGGGAGAACCGGTAATCGCGCATGGGTAAAAAGGCAGCGGCATGGCTCCAGTATTCAAATACTTTCTTGTCGGCCTCCATCAATTCATCGAGGTAAGTTTTTTTGTAGTCGTTTACACGTGTCCAGATGGTATGATGGTGGGCGCGTTCTACTACCGATATAGTATCAATTTGTATATACCCTAAGTGTTCAATTGCGTTAAGGGTGCCTTGTTTTTTATTGCCGAAAAAATTTTCAGCCAGCCCCTGACTGGTAAGCATAAGGTGCCGGGCTTCTTTATTTGAAATCTGGAGCATGTTTTTATTTAGCTAAGAAGTCGTTCATTAGTACCTGCAACATAGCAGCCCCTTTTTTATAGAGGGTTTCTTTTTGCTTTTCTGTTCTGGCAGAATTTCTGTCTTGCGTAGGGAACCTTTGGTTGTGGATTACCACCCCGCTGGTATCAGCAAATCCGAAACCCACATCAAAGGTGTAAAAAGCAAATTGGCTGGTATAGGGGTTCATCAGGTTTTTACTCCAACGGTATAATGAATCACTATAGCCTAACTGATGCAACAGTGTTGATGCAATATCTGTTTGCGAACCAAGGCGGTTGTTTTTTACCCCTCTGAACTCCTCCTTTAAAGCGCTGCCGTAAAAAAGTAATGGTATGTGGTAGAATTCCGGGCTTTCATATGGATAATCTTTGGGGGTTCCGTGGCTATGGTCGGCTACTAAAATAAAAATGGTGCTATCGTACCAGGGTTCCTTTTTTGCTGCCTCAAAAAATACGGCCAGCTGCCGGTCATCATAAACCACGCTGTTTAAATAAGGTTGAGATATTCCACCCCAGTCAACCATTTTTGGCGCAGGCTCATCAAAAGGCGAATGCGTGCTTAAAGTAAACAGGCCGGAAAAGAATGGTTGCCTGTATGTGTTCATTGAATCGCGCCAAATACCAAGCATGATTGAATCGTGAATGCCGAGCCTGCCGGCCGGTAATGATGAGGGCAGAGTTGTTTGTTCTGTTACCTGGTTAAAATTATTCCGGTATATGTAGGTTTTAATGTTTCCGTAAATAAGCTGGCCGCCAAAGAAAAAAGAAGAGTAATAGCCTGCTGCGCTAAACTGGTTATTGATATTAGGGAGGCTAACCTGTTTAGCGGGTTGGTTAATTGCACTGCCAATTGGTAAAGCAGGGTATCCACTTAAAATTGCAGGTATACCCTGGTCGCTAACATGCCCGGCGGGTTTGATATTTGTAAACAGATATCCCTTGGTGATTAACTTTTCAAAATTGGGGGTCAATCCACTGTAACCGCCTAAGGACTCAACCAAATCGGCTGACCAGCTTTCTAATATCAGAAAGCAAATGTTAGGCCGGGCTACTTTAAAAAGCTTAATTGTTGAATCCTTTTCCACACTGAATAACCGGTGCACAATTTCATCGGCCTCAGGATCAGGCATTGCTTTTGTTTCCGTGCCACTCAACACATGCTGCGTTTCAATATAGCTGTGAACAATACTCCATAAGGGGTTTACTGTGGCATCGTTTACGCACTGGTTATTGGAAAAATAAACTTCGCCTTCGTTAATTGGGATAGGTTGCAAACCGCCACGGCAATTAATTACCAGCGCGGCCCCTACGATGGCAAAAGCCAGAAAAAGCTTTACCCACTCTTTGACATTGATGCCCTGCCAGTCAGGAACCCGGGCCGGGAAAAGTTTGTTGATGAAGCGAATGGAGATGTAAGAAAGCGCAGCTATCAGAAATAAAACCGTAAATAGCAAGGTAAGGGATACTGAATGTATTAACTCAGAAAAGTGACTGAGATGGGTTAGAAGATTGAAGTAGAGCTTTACGTGTACTTCGCGGTAAACACCTATTTCGGCCATAGCTAATAATGAATAGATGGCGGCTGTGATAAAGAGATAGATACGAAATGACCACATCAGTATTGTTGGGAAACAGAAATTGGCCAACAGTATTATTAGCAAGGGCAGGAACATCAGGTAACTGGTCGTTGAAACATCTAACGGAATAGCTTTATAGAGGGACTGAAAAAATAGGGCTGCGCCGCCGCTTTGCAAAATCTGACTGGCGAAATAGAACAGAAATAGCGCCCTGCATAAAGCAAAAAGAAACAGATAAAAAATAAAACCTTTAAGCAGATTAAGCAGGTATTGGCTGGTCATTTTTCAGTGGCTTAATCTTTCAATATTTTCTCCAGCTCATTTTTGCGGGAACCTTTTATCAATATGCTGGTATTTTCAAATTGCTGGCTCTTAAACCAGGTTTTCAAATCATCGGTTTTTGAAAACCAGATAATGCCGGGCTCATGTTCAAGAAAATGAAAGCCACCGCCTGTAAAAATTCTTTTTTCAAGGGACATGCCCTTAACAAGCGCGGCAATTTTTTCGTGTTCGGCTTTTGCATAATCACCCAGCTCCATCATTTCTCCAAGAATAACTACTTTGTTGGCAGCAACAATTGTGGCAAAGTTTTTCAAAGCTTCTGTCATGCTACTCGGGTTGGCATTGTATGCATCCAGGATAATAGTGTTTGTACCGAGCGTTATTTTTTGTGAGCGGTTATTACCTGGTGCATAGCTTTCCAATGCTTCTTTTATTTGCATGCCGTCTACTTTAAAGTATTTGCCAATGCAAACAGCGCTCATAGCATTTTCGAAATTATAAGCACCCACCAACTGGGTTTGAATTTTAAGCTGCTGCGTATCATCGTCAACAATCACGGATAAAGATTCAGGACTGTTTCCAGGAGTGCCATGGCAATATGCCGCTGCTGCTTTGCCATAGGTAATGCTATTATCCGCGTCGGGAAGTTTAGAGAGCAACAACTCGTTATCAGCACTTACAAAAATTTTTCCTCCGTGTCCCCCGATATACCTGTAAAGCTCGGTTTTGCCCTTTACAACGCCTTCAAAGCCTCCGAAGCCTTCGGTATGGGCCAATCCTACATTTGTAATTAAACCGTAATCGGGGCGCACATATTCGCAGTAGGAGGCAATTTCGCCCTGGTGGTTAGCACCCATTTCAACCACTGCAAATTCAACATCATTCTTAATGGAAAGCAATGTCAGCGGAATGCCGATGTGATTGTTCAGATTGCCTTTGGTGGCGTGGGTTTTGTATTTTTTGGAAAGCACAGCAGCTACCAACTCTTTAGTAGTCGTTTTTCCGTTGCTGCCGGTGATGGCAATAACAGGGCATTTTAGCTGATTGCGGTGATATCCGGCAAGCGCCTGCAGGGTTTTAAGTGCATCGTCAGTAATCCATAATTTATCTCCGAACTTTTCTTTCCAGGCTGCATCGTGCAGTTCATCAGCCACTACATATTTTGCGCCTTTGGCAAATGCTTCGGCTACAAAGGTGTTGGCGTTGAATTTATCGCCCTTTAGTGCAAAAAACATATTGCCTTCGGCGATGTTTCGGGTGTCGGTGGTGACTCCGGTGGATGATAGGAAATTCTGGTAGAGTGCTTCAATTTGCATGGGTACAAATATCTGAAAAAACGGTTAAGGGGCCTTGCCTCACCCCTCTGCCTGTCGGCATCTCCCTTCTCCATTTTCAGAGCAAAATAGAGAAGGGAGAACCAGGCGCCCGGGCGGAAAATATAATTAATCAGTTTCGACCATTTTTTCGCATAGTTGCAACAGCTTATCGTTGCGTTGTGTCAGGGTGTAGTTATCGGCTATGCGGGCACGGGCTTTTTTCATTAATGCGGCATTATCGCAAACCAGGGCTTGTTCAATAACTTGTTTAAGGACGTCCACATCGCGTTTTTTTACCACAAACCCGCTATCGCCTATTATTTCGGGGATAGAGAATACGTCTGAGCCTATGGGTATGCATTCGCACAGCATAGCTTCGCAAATAGAGTTGGGAAAGCCTTCGGCCATGGATAGTTGCAGGTAAAACTCGAACGAGCTGAAAATGCCCGGCAATTCGCTATTCTTAACTCCCGGCATGGTTTTTACGTTGGAGGGCAAGCCCGGAAACATAGCAGGGTCGTTGACTCCCAGAATTGCAAATTCGCAATCAGGAAATAGGGGGGCAACCTTTAAAATCAGGTCAATACCCTTTAATTGTTTTTGAAAGCCGTATTCCCATCCGTTGGCTACGGTAATAAATGTGTTTTTCTTTTTTGCTTCAATACATTTCCACTTTGCCGCATCATAACCGTTGGGTATTTCGGTATAAGGTGTTTTTAAGCCGGGCATGCGGGCGTAAATACCCTGTTGCTGTGGCTCGGTCTCATCGTAATGATACCCGGAAAGCATGAGTGATTTATGTTTGGGGGCAATATGGGAGCACAACCTGAACGAGGCTTTTGTAAACAATTTTAGTCCTTTTTTTTGCCAGTTGCCATAGCCAACACCCGGGAAATAATGGGCATCGGTACCACCTACCACTATCAGGCAGGGTTTGCCAAACAGGCGACCATAAAGGGCGGGTAAAAACGATGAATAACCTGCGAACTCGCAAATCAGTAAATCGGCGCGGAGGATATTTTTAAGCAGGAAGAATTTCTGCTTCATGAAACTCCATATAAAACCTATTTTCTTTTTCGAGTAGAAATCAAATTCCAGAACGGTGAATTGTGCACTCAGGATTTCAATGTCCTTTTGTACAAAGGTTGAACGGACGGAATAAAATATGAGCGCAGTTTTTGAATTCATTAAGGTAAAGGCATTCATTACAAAAACAGCGGAAACTGCTTTACATGCAATATTATACTTTTACCTCTAAGTTAATCTCATTTTACCAGCACTAATTTGCCGCATTGTTGCATAGTCTGATAGCTGGCAACTACGGTATAGATACCCGAAGCCGGGTTGTTTAAATTAAACCGGTAGTAACCCGGGTAGTTTTCAGTTTGGGTTAAAGCCACTTCGCGTCCCAAAACATCAAAAACTTTTATTTGGGTTGTTAAGTAATTGTAACCAGATGGCAACTTAACAGTAATTGAATTTCCGTTATTGGGGTTAGGGAAAACAGATAATCCGCTTTCATTCATATCGGGCTCCACAATACCCGCTACAAAATGAACAGGCATTGCAAAAGAATCTACACAACCCTGGCTCAGGCTATCGCTAACTGTAAGCTGTGCGTAATATGGCTGGGGGCCGGTAAATACCTCTATAGGGTTTGCCTGTGTGCTGGTTGCAAAAGGGCCATTGCCATTAGAGAATACCCAATTTAGAATGTAGCCCTGGCCAGAGTCGGAAAGGTTGGTGAACTGCACGGTATCTCCACCGATATTCTGATAAGTGAAAGAGTCTGGAATATTGCATCCGCCTGCGGTAAAATAGCAGATTTGTAATAAAGGCCTTTTTGCAGAATCAGGATAGATGCCAGAACAGAATATCATACTGTTATAATAACTGGTGCCAATCATTTTAATACGCATTCCATAGTTTTGAGCAGGGTTTTGCAGCCAGCTTTGAACAAAAGGGGCTATATTGATATTGGAATAATCTTCAGATACATTGGTTGATTGTGGCAACAACACTTCGTTAGAGGTTGTAGCGGCAGGCTGGTTATTCCACGTAACATTTGAATAGGCCCATGGGGTGGTTATTTGCTGAAGATAACATGCGTTGCCGGTTCCGTAAGTAGGCCGGCCAGAATAGCCCTCAGAAGAGGCTGAATCTACATATAAGGACAAGGAGGAAGAAATTATAAGCGTTCCGGCGGGTAAAACCGACAGGTCAAATTTCATGAGGCCAACATCTTCGCCCGGGGTTCCGTTGAAGGTCCATTGCGATGCAAAAAAGTCCAGGGGCAATGCCTGGTTATTTGTCGGGAAAGCGGATGCAACATTCTGAACGGAATCACCTGACAATCCAGGTTGAAGCGTGATACAGGCGGTAATATTTACAGGCTGAAGGAGGCTATCCGTGCAGCCTGTAATAGTATCTGTTATTTTAAGCGATGCGCTAAAAGGCGGTAAGCCTGTAAATGTTACAAACGGGTTTTGGGCTGTGCTGGTGCCAATGTTGCCACTGCCATTTGTGAAGTTCCAAAGATAAACGGTATTACTGGTGACCGCGGAAGTGCTTGTGAACTGAACATTGCCATTGCCCTGATTCTGCTGAATAAATGTTGCTGCCATATGGCATGGTGAGGCAAGTTGATAACAGATATCAAGTTTAGGCCAGCGGGTGCTGTCTGCCTTACCCGGTGAGCAGAACAACATACAGTTGTAGTGATTTTGCGTGATGGTTTGCAGCAGCATGCCGTAATTGCTGGTTGGGTTATTTACCCAATCCTGCACAAAGCCGCTTACATCAATATTGAGGTAATCCTGGCTGGAGTTGGTGGACTGAGGTAATAAAACCTCGCTGGTATTACTTGCAGTTGGCTGAGTATTCCATGTTACGGTGGCGGGGTTCCAGGTAGAGGTAACCAGGTGAAGATAAGAAGCATTGTTTGAGCCATAAGTAGGTTGGCCCGGATAGCTTTGTTGAGAAGTGGAATCGGCAAATAAACTTAATTGCGCGCTCAGAATAACAGAGCCTACCGGTATTTGCGATAAGTCATATTTCATTAAACTCCGGCTTTCGGTAGCGGTGCCTCCGCTGGTCCATTGGGCATCAAAAAATTCGTAATAGGTGGTAAAATCGAAGTTTGTAGCGGGTGTGTATGAGTTAAGGGCCGCACCAGTTGCTTTTGTAGCACCTTGCTGCAGGCTGATACAGTTATTTAAATGTACTTGCTGCACAATTGTATCGGAGCAAACTGAGTCGGTAATAACCAGTGTGGCGCTGTATGGCTGCTGACCGGTGAAGGTTACTGTTGGGTTTGTTGAAGTGCTGCTGCCAAACTGCCCGGCACTGTTGTAGAAAGTCCAGTTTGAACTGAATGCTGTGTTATCCGTAGTTGTATTGGTAAACAGAACCTGGCCAGCCCCGAGATTTTGCTGAATAAAAGAAGCATTGATATGACAGGTAACCGGCGGGATATAGCAGATTTCAAGCTTTGGCCTTCTATAAGCCTGAGGATAACCCGCTGAGCAGAACAACATGCAGTTGTAATAGTTTTGGGTTATTAATTTCAACACCATACCATAGTTACTGCCGGGAGTATCAACCCAGGCCTGGGCAAACCGGCTGATATCAATATTTAAATAATTTTCAATACTGGCGGTTGATTGAGGCAGCAATACCTGGTTGGTGGTGCTGGCCGCAGGTTGTGTATTCCAGGTAACAGTTGCGGGGTTCCAGGGCGAAGTAACCCGGTTAAGATAGGATGCGTTGTTACCGCCGTACATGGGTTGGCCGGGGTAGCTCTGACTGGAAGCTGTATCATCGTATAAACTCAGGGATGCGCTTACTATTACTGAGCCCACGGGGATAGCCGATAAATTAAATTCTAATAATCCCCTGGATTCGAAAGCAGCGCCCCCTCCTGTCCATTGGGCATCATCAAAATCCTCATAGGTGGTTCCATCGAAGTTTTGAGCCGGGTAATTTGAAGATATCTCCGCACTGGCTACCGTGCCGGAATCCAACTGTAAAGTAATACAAGTTGTAAGAGGATTGAAATTAACTGCTTGTATTACTGTATCGGTGCAGCCGTTATGGAACGTGTCAACTATAATAAGTTGAGCGGAGTATGGTGATGAGCCGATAAATGTTATTTGAGGGTTGGCCAGATTACTGGTAGCGAACTGTCCCGCGGAGTTATAGAACGTCCAGGCAGATGAGAAAGCATGATTAGAAGTAGAAGTGTTGCTGAACTGAATAACACTGCCCCCGGTATTTTGGTAAGTAAACGAACCGGCAACGGTACATGTAGTATCTATAGTTGGGTATAGCGGTTCAATGCCAATAAGTGCGGCGTCATCATAATAAAAAGTGTAGCCACCAACGCTCAGATTTGAAGCGGCAAAATAGCCGTTATCAATTCCACCCCAGCCCCAGTTCATGTGTAAATTATCATTTACATCGTACCCATCGCATACCCAGGTATGGCCGCCGGCACTGGGATCAAATCCTTCGTATTGCACTACGCGCCCGGCATTCATTTCTCCCTCTATCAGGCTGGTCCATTGGGTTGTGGTATAATTGGTTTGGAATACTCCCTGAATGGTATTGGGGTTGTAAGAAAAATAAGTTACGTAAGAGTTTTCGGCACAGGGGGCCCCGGCATATCCATAGGCTGAGTTTGCTTCTGATTGAATTACCCAGGCCCCACTTCCTGCATCACTATAATCCATTGCCACGCTAATGCCACAGTGCGACATCAGGGTGCCAACAGCGGTATTGTTGCCAGTAATATAATTGGGCATTTGTGTCCATTGGTAATGAGTGGCACCAAAGTTGGCCGACAAGGTTCCGGCATTGATCTGATCGCCATGGGCATTATCGTCTATATACGAAAAGGAACCAGTACCCTGCGCCGGATAGTTCCAGTATTTCATAATCTGGGCCATGGCGGTGGCCACGCAGCCCGTTACAGAAAGCTGGCCATCGGCAGGATTAACAGGGCAGAATTGGTTGTAGTAAGGCAGCTGGTTCCAGGTTGTAGATAATAAAGGGCCTACTCCTGTGCTTTTTGCTGAACCGGGATTTATTCCTTGAGCATATGCTGACCAAAGACTGGTGGTATGGGCATCGGCCTGTATTTGTTGCAAAATGACATTATGTATTTGACCCGCTGCTTTGTTTACCCAGTTTACAACACCGGTTTTCTGAAAATTGCTGTCGAAGTAAGATTCACCGGAGTATGCAATTACCGGTGTTACAGCGTCATCAGCAGCAACAATTACGAAGCCTTTCAGGGGGCTTATATCAAAAGCATAGAAGTCAACCAGGCCGTCGCTTTCTGTTTTAGTGTATTTCAATATCGCCGTTAAAGCGGTGTGCCCTACCTGAGCCGGATAAGTGGTTTTGAAAAAATTACAGGCTACGCTTTGGGCGGTGTTTGCACTAACAGTAGCTGCATTCAGGGGGGCAGCGAAAATAAAAGTAACGGCGGCTAATGCAAGTAGCAGTTTTTTCATACAGGGGATTTGAATTTGTAAAATAAAAGAACGTGTTGCTGCCTTGCTCCGGCTTAACGTTTAAGGCTTATTTAATTGATATAAATGCAGGGGTTCAGAGTTGCATGCATATATACCTAAAATGGCCAAATTTCGCAAACGATGCGCTGAGCGGTGTAAATGTAAGCTTTAGTGGTGTAACCGTATTGCAGGTGATTAGTGAGAAAGTGTAACAAAATTGTTGCTCAACGCGCCTCAGGTT
This sequence comes from uncultured Bacteroidota bacterium, assembly GCA_903889265.1. GTDB lineage: Bacteria > Bacteroidota > Bacteroidia > Chitinophagales > LD1 > Bog-950. Next base: position 17,284 of record CAISWS010000361.1, on the reverse strand, counting down.
TGTTAAGGTGTAAGGCTTGGTGTAGGTGAAAAAAATAAGCCTGAAACAATTTAATGCTTCAGGCTTATTTTTTATTAAAGGACTATAGTTTATCCTTTCATTTTACGTTTGCCGTGTTCGGTAGGGAAGTTGTTACCGCCCTTTATAGAGTTGCCAGCTGGCGAACCAACGCGATCCATAGCGCAACGGAAACCAAGGTCATCAGTAGAAACTGCCTGATCTAAATATCTTCTTGTTCCGGGAGAAAGGAAGTAAGCTCTGTCTTTCCAGCTTCCGCCTTTATAAACACGAACTTCATCATTAATCATTGAAGACAAACCGAATTTGTAGTCAACGTTAGAAACCTCATCACCATCCTGGTAGTTTCTTACATCGCCTCTTCTGTAGTTACGGCGGTTAGCGCTTTCTTCCTGTGTTACAGGACGGTATTGAATACGGCCTAAGCTGTCTTTATCTACTGCTTTACCTTCAGCATCTAACACTTTAGTCATATACTGGTTACCACGGAAAGGTTTAAAGTCGGTAGCGTCAGTGCTGGTCATTGGGCGGTAAACGTCCATTACCCATTCGTTTACGTTACCGGCCATATTATATAAACCGAAATCGTTAGGCATAAAAGATTTAACCGGTGCAGTAATATCCGCATTATCATTCAGTTTACCTGCAACACCCATGTTATCACCACGTCCTCTTTTGAAGTTAGCGAGGAACTGACCTTGCCACATACCTGATTTAGGATAGCGGGTAGAAGTACCATTCCATGGATAAATTCTTCTGTCAGTGATTCTTTCTTCAGTAGTAGCTGGTTGATTTCCGATAAGAGCCAAAGCAGCATATTCCCATTCTGCTTCTGTTGGTAAACGATACTTAGGTAACATAATACCGTCTTCCATGCGTACGTGGCGGGTTCCGGTTCCCTGTGGGTTTAAGTCTTTAATAGGTCTTTTGCCTGCGGAGCCTTCGTATTGGCCAACCAGATAAGATTCAGTATTAAAGTTATCGGCACCAACCTGAGAGGGGTTTTCAGCTAAAACACCTTTGTCGATCAGGATTCTTTCGTTAACACGGTCAGTACGCCATGAGCAAAAGTCACTTGCCTGTAGCCAGTTAACACCTACCACCGGGTAGAAGTCATAAGCCGGGTGGCGGAAGTAATACTCAACATAAGGCTCGTTATAAGCCAGGTTATCTCTCCAAACCAAAGTATCAGGCGTAGCTTTTTTTACCACATCCGGAAAATCGGCACCGAAAACGCGGGTCATCCAGTACAAATATTCACGGTAGTGAACGTTTGCAACTTCGGTTTCATCCATATAATATGAACTTACAGTAACCCTGCGCGGAACTTCGTGATATTCATACATCACATCAGTTTCGGTATTACCCATCATAAAAGTACCACCCTGTATGTATACAAGGCCTGGTCCGGTTGCCTGGTCAGGAGTTTTAGAAACTTCAAATCCTCCGTTTTTGGAGTCGTTGTAGTTCCATCCTGTAACACTGGATTTCTCTTTACCACATGAAGACATACCAATCAAAGCAGGTAGGGCCAGGTAGAGATACAATTTACTAAGCTTCATTGTCGTTCGTTTAAATTGTTTATTTAGTTAAGGGTTATGCGTTTTCATTTACAAGGTCGCTAATATAGAATTTTAATTTCCAAAATCAAAAATTCAAAATATCGGGGCAAGGTACGTATCCTTTGTTCTTTTTCGGGTTCAGGGAATTATCATCCCCTGTCCAGTTAAAAGTAAAGGAAAGTTCGTGTGTTCCCCCTGTTTTATTTGCCAACGCCGAGATGGTATAATCGTAACTATAACCCACCCTGAATTTGCCCTTTTTTACACCCAAATACCCGATAACCGCGTCGGAATTGTTAATGATATTTCTATACCCCAGGCCAAAATATATAAAGCTGACGCCTGTTAAAAAAGTGGCTTCAGCCTGGTAAAATCTGCCCTGGTTCACTAATAAAACGTTTGGCGATACCCATATATTGTACCATTGCGATTTGGGGTGTTTAACAATCCAGTTGCCCCCAAAATGCGCTACAAAATTAAGGGGGGTAAGCACCGAGGCATCGGTAGTAAAGTTTTGGTGATGCATAAGCATGTTATTTACGGCAAAGCCAACATAAATGTTCTCGGTAAAAAACACAGCTCCTGCTGACATATCGCCGGTATTGGTGGTAGTGGACTGAGGGTTTGGTTCGGAGGTTGGGTTGGGTACGTTAACATCATTATAAAAACCGGTAAGCGGATTTATCATATCGCTCCAAAGTAGCTGGTTCCATTTTATTTCAGAATGGATGTAAGTGCCTTCAATGCCAATTTTAATGGCCATATGCCGGTTTATTTTTATTTGCTGACTATAAATAAGGCTGGCTTTATAGGTACCATACAGTCCTGCTGCAATCTGGTCGCCGGTAAAAAGGGCACCTACACCGGCGTGGATAGCATCAATGTGCATATCATAGCCTGCCATATAAGTAGTATAACCGCCGTTGAATCCGTTTCCAAGCCCCGGCCATTCATTACGGTAATTTATTGTAACCCGGGGCCCATACGAAATACCCGCCAGTGCAGGGTTAAGTTGCAGCGGGGCTGAAAAATATTGCGACATCTCTACATCCTGCGAAAATAAATTGGCAGACATAAACAATAGAATGATGGCGAAAACGATATATTTAAACCTGTTTTTCAAAAAAAGCATTGTTAAGAAAATAAAACAGAAAAGGCTGCGTTTTATTGCGCACCCTCAAAAAGTGTCCAAAAATAATGATCGAATCGGTAACTCCAGTTTTTAAGAAGAAATTTTCGGGTTTTAACACCCTTAGCTTTCTCGTTTTTGTATCTATAGCTGGCGTTTTACCTGTTCAGGCCCAGGAATATGCGCGTAAAATCAACTGGAGTACAACGCCCAAGACGATGCATGTGGTGGGCGATAAAAAAATAATACAGCCAACGTTTAAAGGGGCAGCCCATGTGCAGAATTACGGAATGCTACCTCAATATATAGAAGAGTTCCCGGCGCAGCCGGGAAGCAATGTTGCAGTTCAGATATTAAATCCGGTTTATTCTGCAGCCACCGGAATAGATAATGCCAGTGTTAAATACATTACAACAACCCTGAATCCACACGGGCAATTAAATTATTACCGGAAAGAGGCCAAGGCAGTTGTATCGGTATTACCGTTTCGTAAAAACCCGGCTTCGGGGGCGCTGGAAAAGTTAGAATCGTTTACGGTAAAGCTGGTAGTTACACCCGGCCCGCACCAGTTAAAGTCTTTAAATTCCTATGCATCTAATTCAGTATTATCAACTGGTACCTGGTACAAGCTTTCGGTAAATGCGGATGGTATATATAAGGTAGACTATAACTTTTTAAAGAAAACATTAAATGTTGACCCTTCTACTATTCATGTAAACAAACTTGCGGTTTTTGGAAATGGCGGGGGCATGGTGCCCGACCTGAATTCTGCATCGCGGCCTGATGATTTGCTGGAAAACCCGACCCTTTTTGTTGACCAGAACAATAATGGCCAGTTTGACCAGGGGGATTATCTTTTGTTTTACGGGCAGAATCCTGATAACTGGCAATTGAATACTTCTACTAATCAGTTTTACCATACCAAGAACCTGTATACCAACTTTACCTATTATTTTCTGACAACCGATGCAGGAACAGGAAAACGGGTGCAAACGGAAACGGCCACCGGCAGCCCCAACAAAACCTTTAATTATTTTGATGACCACCAGTACCACAATAACGACCAAATCAATTTGCTGCAAAGCGGCAAACTTTGGATGGGAGATCAGCTTACCAGCTTTAATAACACGGAGTCTTTTTCGTACAGCATTCCTAACCTGATACTTTCCGATTCGGTTTATTTTAATTCATACATAGCTGTAAATGCCTCCTATTATTCTTATTCAGAAACAAGCATTAACGGAGTGCAGCTTATTAATCAATACGATTCGGGTATTACGCCCGGGCAGGAGTACCCGCAGGGTGCAAATCCTTATATTAACACGGTAGGTTATTTACCTAATTCCGGTACTCAGAATATTTCCTACACGTTTAAGGCATCATCTGACCCATCAGGCACAGCGGCTTTTTACATTGTTTGGTTTGAGTTACTTTCAAAAAGAGTGCTGACCATGGTAGGTGATGCCATGACTTTCAGAAGTATAGCATCTGCAGGCCCGGGCAATGTTTCAAATTTTCAGCTAGGCGGGGCCAATAGTAATACTGTAGTGTGGGATGTAACCAATGTAGGGGCGATACAGCAGATGAGCGCTACTACCAGCGGTTCGCAGCTTACTTTTGCGGCTAATACTGATCAGCTGAAAGAGTTTATTGCGCTAAACACAAACGGTAATTTTAGTAACCCTAATTATGTTGAGCAGGTGCCCAATCAGAACCTGCATGCTTTTGGCCAGCCCAAAATGGTGATAGTAACTTATGACGATTTTGCATCGGCTGCCAATGACCTGGCCAACTATCATATTAATACCGACCATATATCTACCGGCGTGATTTTACTGAGCCAGGTGTACAATGAGTTTGCCAGCGGGAAGCCGGATATTTCAGCCATCCGTGATTTTATGGAAATGCTTTACCAGCGTGCAGGTACAGATACCTCAAAATTGCCCAGGTATTTGTTACTGATGGGGGATGGCTCATATGATCCGAAAGGCAGGATTGCTGATGCCAATAATTTTATATCCACTTACCAGAGCAGTGAATCGTATAACCAGCTTGAGACTTATACCTCAGATGATTTTTTTGGTTTGCTGGACCAAACTGAAGGAGGACAGATTGAAAACGGCTACCAGAAGATGGATATTTCGGTTGGCCGTTTGCCGGTTGAAAGCGAAGCCGAAGCCGAGGCCATGGTAACCAAAATTAAAACCTACAAAAGCTCAACCCCAACTTGTACCACCTGCGCAACGGTTACTACTAATAATAGCTGGAGAAATGTATTGACCTTTATATCGGATTATTTGTTTAATGGCGGGCCGACCTTTGAAGATGCATCGGATGCGTTGGCTGAAGCTACCCGGGCACAGCAGCCAGCTTATAATTACGACAAGATTTATTGCGATGCCTATAAACTGGATGCGACCCCGGCCGGAGACCGCTTTCCGGATGTAAACACCACCATTTTGAATGATATTAATTCGGGTACCCTGGTTGTTAACTGGGTGGGGCACGGCGGGCCAACCAACTGGAGTAATGCCCGGATATTTAACATGGCAGATATTATTCAGTTATCGAACCAGTTTTATCCATTGTTTATTACGTGCACATGCGATTTTAGCCGGTATGATTTACCTGACAGGACAGCAGGTGAGTGGCTGGTAGTAAACGGTACCGGTGGTGCTATTGGTTCTATTACTACAGTAAGGCTTGTATTTGAGTATGATAATGCTACTATTGATACTGCTATTTTTGATTACCTGTTTGCCAAATATCAGGGCCGTTACCCCACTATGGGCGAAGTAACCATGGAAAGCAAAAACGGTGTAATTTATAGTACCGATGGCGCCAACACACGTAAATTCTGTTTACTTGGCGACCCTGCGGTAACGCTGGATTATCCGCAGTATAATGTTATAACTACAACTGTAGACAACAAACCGGTTACTGCACCACATGATACGCTTAAAGCGCTTACCAAAGTAACTATATCGGGCGAAATAAGGGATAATAACAATAACAGGCTTACCTCTTTTAACGGGAATATTTACCCGGTGGTTTATGATAAGATTACTACAGTGCAAACCCTGAATAACCCGGTTAGCCCGCCAGACCCGGGGGTGCTGGATTTTCAGCTTTATAAGAACATACTGTTTAAAGGTAATGCAACGGTAAACAACGGCACTTTTACTTTTAGCTTTATAGTGCCCAAGGATATTAATTACCAATATGGAAATGGCCGGTTGAGTTATTATGCGAGCACCACAGCCGGGGTTGATGCCAGCGGATATAGTAATGCCATTGTAATAGGTGGCTCATCGGATACGGCAAGATCATATGGCAGCGGGCCTAAGGTAAATTTATACATGGATGACCTGAAGTTTGTTTATGGAGGCATTACCAATGCCAACCCCCTTATGTTGGTTGAACTACAGGACGCAGGAGGTATTAACACGGCAGGAAGCGGCGTAGGGCATAATATGACCGCGGTACTGGATAATAACAGCCAAAACACTATTGTACTGAATAGCTATTACCAGAGTGCCCAGGACAACTTTACACAGGGCGAGGTAAGGTACCCGTTTACTAACCTTACCGTTGGAAGCCATACCCTAAAGGTAAAAGCCTGGGATATTTATGACCAATCGAACGAGGCATACACAGAATTCGTTGTAACAAACAATGCGAAGCTTGCGTTAAATCATGTATTTAACTATCCGAACCCGTTTACCACACATACGGAGTTTATGTTTGAGCATAACATGCCATGCAGTGAGTTAAATGTAAGTGTGCAGATATACTCGGTAAGCGGAAAACTGGTGAAAAGTATTGTTCAGCAGGTGCAAAGCACCGGTTACAGGGTGGATGGAATAGTGTGGGACGGATTGGATGACTATGGCGATGCGATAGGAAAGGGGGTGTATGTTTATAAGGTCACAGTGCGTGATGCCCAGGGCGATGTAGCCAACAAATTTGAAAAATTAGTGGTTTTAAGGTAGTTTTGCCGCCAAAGATTTAATAAATTAAAGTTCATGTTAGTATTGAAAAAGGTATTTACGGTATTTGTTTTTTGTGCATTGGTAACCATTGGGTTAAAGGCCCAGGTGAGCAATAACACAACGGGTGGGCAGATAATAAACCAGACCATAACTACGGCGGTTCCGTTTTTGCGTATTAACCCCGATGCCCGGGCAGGGGGCATGGGCGATATTGGTGTTGCCACCCCGGCAGATGCCAACGGCTTGTATGCGAATCCTTCAAAAATGGCGTTTGTACCTGATGATTATGGTTTTGCCATGTCTTTCAGCCCATGGTTAAAAGCGCTGGTAAATGATATATACCTGGCCAGTTTAAACGGTTATTATAAGGTAAAAAAAGAACAGGTTATTTCGGCTTCGCTACGTTATTTTTCCTTGGGTAATATACAGTTTACGGATCAAAACGGAACCAATACCCAGCAATTTATGCCACGTGAGTTTGCTGTTGATGTAAGCTATGCACGTAAACTGGGGGATTATTTTTCGATTGCAGCTTCATTACGTTATATCTATTCTAACCTGGCCAGCGGACAGGCAGTTGGCGGGGCGCTGGTAAAACCGGGCCAGGCAGGGTCGGGAGATATTTCATGGTATTTTCATAAAGTTTATGGCGAGGACAAGCCTATTCAGCATGAGTTTTCATGTGGTATGGATATATCCAACATAGGCAGTAAAATGTCATATACTTCAAGCGTAACCAAAGACTTTATACCAACCAACCTGGGTATTGGTTTGGGTTATACTGCTTATTTAGACAAGCATAACTCTGTTGGTGTTTACTCTGATATTAATAAGCTGCTGGTGCCTACGCCTAACAGCAAATATGATAGCGCAAACGCAACTTACTATTACCGCGAAGAATCTTCGATTAAGGGGATGTTTACCAGTTTTGGCGATGCACCGGCTTCAGTACAAATAAAAACTTATACCCTTTCGATTGGTGCCGAGTACTTTTACGATAAAAAGTTTGGTGTCCGTTTCGGATATTTTTATGAGCCGGTTGCTGCTGGTGGCCGCCAGTTTTTAGAGGCTGGTTTAACTGTAAAATACAGTGTGGTTGGCCTGCATTTTTCGTACCTGATACCTACTACTATTTTAAGAAATCCGCTTGATAATACATTGCGGTTTTCATTGTTGTTTAACTTTAACAAGGGAGGAAAAAAGAGCGGAGACAATAATTCAGGTATTTCGTTTGTAGACGATACACCGAAAAAGGCAAAACCAGATGCTAAATCTGTTCCGGCTAATGTACCTGCCCAGATGCCAGCGACCGCACCTTCAACAACCCCGGCACCAGCTGCACCTGAGCAACAACCTGCGCAAACGACTCCGGATAACACTACACCGGCAACGCCTAAATAATTTTTATAGAAACTTAATTTTAACAACATCGGCCCGAAAGTTTCGGGCCGATGTTGTTAAAGCGAGATGAAGAACTTAGCGGAAACTTGCTTCATCCTGTATAAACGGATTGTTATATCGTTCAAAGCCAATGGTAGTTTCGGGGCCGTGGCCGGAGTAAACCTTTACTTCATCAGGTAATTTCATCATCACATTTACCAGGCTGTTGTACAGGTCTTTTCCGTTCGATTCGGGTAAATCAAACCGGCCTACGCTGCGGTAAAAAAGTACATCGCCGCTAATGATTGCTTTATCAGCCGCGCTGTAAAAGCATATACTACCCGGTGAATGGCCGGGGGTGAAAAGTACTTTAAAAACGGTGTTACCCAGTTTAATTTCATCACCCTCATTTATAAATACTTTTGGCTCCGGACTGGCAGGGCAATCAAACCCAAAGAACGCTCCGTACTGCGGCGCCAGGTGTAATATTTCCAGCTCACCAGGGTGTATCTGAGGCAAGAGGCCGTATTTTTCAAATACGAATTTGTTGCCGGGTATGTGGTCAATATGGCAATGCGTGTTTAATAAAAGCACCGGGTTAAGGCCATAAGCATCAATAGTACCGAGCAATTCATTTCTCTCTTTATCGTTACAGCAACCAGGGTCAATAATGGCGCACTGTTTGGTTTCATCGGCTGCTACGTAAGTATTTTCAGAGAAAGGGTTAAAAGTAAGCTTGTGAATCTTGAGCATGTAAGTATTTTGATTAAGTTTGATAGGCTAATGTTAGGGGTTATAAAGAATGGGCAAAAATAGCAAACCGAAGTCATCCGGGCTGAAAAGAGCATTAGCGGATGTATAAAAAACGGTCTTAGTTTGCACCGGTGCCGCCCCTTCCGTCCCCTAAAGGGGAAACCAGGGCTAAAAACAGCCAGCCGTCAATTTAGATGGCTGTTTGTATTTGTTTTGGTTTCCCCTTTAGGGGGCGGAAGGAGCGGCTGTTAAAATTACTGCAGGGCGGTGGGGTGGCTGTTTTAAATAGATTTTCTTTGTGCTGACAGTTTGATTTTTGGATTGTGCTTAAAAAAATATGGGTAAAAGAGGTTTCGTTTTACGGGATGCAAACAGGCTGCCGCTGATATGGATGGTTGTTCTCTCTCTGTGCTTAAAGGTATCAGAAGCTCAAACCAGCACTACCGAAACCTTTGGGCAGAACCGGGTGCAGTATAAAGATTTCATTTTCTCGTATTACGAAAGCGACAATTTTACAACCTACTATTACCAGGGAGGGCAGGATGTGGCCAAATATGTAATTAAAGCGGCGGAAGACAATGCAGATGAACTGGCAAAAATGCTGGACTACAGGTTTAAGAAAAAGATAGACATTATTGTTTATAACACCATTAATGAACTGAACCAAACCAACATAGGTATTTACGAGCCGGGGCAAAATGCGGGTGGCACCATCCAGATACCGGACAATAAAATTTTCATATATTTTAATGGCGACCACCGCGACCTTGATAAACAAATAAGGGAAGGCCTTGCCAAACTGTATATAGATAAAATGGTGCGCGGCACCAGCTTTAGCGAGGTGGTTCAAAATGCCGTGTTGCTAAACCTGCCCGACTGGTATAAGATGGGGCTTGTGCATTACATTGGCCAAAGCTGGAACAGCGAAATGGAAGACAAACTGCGTGACGGGATATTAAGCGGGCGGTTTAAAAAACTAAACAAACTGAAACCGGAGGAGGCCATTTTTGTAGGCCACTCTATATGGCATTATATTGAAGAGGTGCATGGGAAAACGGCGGTTAATAATATTTTGTACCTGACACGTATTAACCGCAGCGTTGAAAACGGATTTATGTTTGTGCTGGGCACCAGCCTTTCGCAAACCCTTCAGGACTGGTATACTTATTACTACAGCCGGTTTAGCAATGAGTCGAAAATTTCATCGCTTCCGCCGGATAACACGGTGGTTAAAACCAAAATCAGAAAAGATATTGATTACTACGAACCTAAGCTGAGCCCGGATGGCAAATACATTGCATATGCCAGCAACGATATAGGGCGCTGGAAGGTTTATTTGCTGAATACTGAGACGAATAAAAGGAAGGTGATTTTAAGAGGTGGATTCAGGACTAATACGATTTTTACGGATGAGTCGGTGCCGCTGATTGCCTGGGACCCATCGGGTAAAAGAGTGGCCACTATTAACGAACGAGGGCCTTATACCTGGCTTACTTTTTATGATATTGAAAAAGGTAAATCGGTGAATAATCCTGTAAGGAAATTTCAGCGCGTGCTTAGTTTCAACTTTGTTGATTCGAAACAACTGGTGATGAGCGCACTGCAGAACGGCCAATCGGATATATACCTTTATACCATTGCGTCTACCACTACGCGCAAGCTTACGGATGATTATTTTGACGACCTGTATCCTGCTTATATCAATGCGGATAGTATGCGTGGTATCATGTTTTCAAGCAACCGCGTGGAAGATACGCTGGTACCCCAGCGATACGAATCGCAGATTATGAATAAGCAGTTAGACCTGTTTTTTTATGACCTGGATGCTAATCCCTATGTATTGTACCGCATTACCAATACACCATACGCCAACGAAACCTACCCGCAAAATTTCAGCGATAAGGAATACTGTTATTTAAGCGATGCCAATGGGGTGCGCAACCGCTATACCGGGCATTTTGAAAGGGTATTTGACCACAACCAGAAAACATACCGGTTTGTATCCAAAGAATCGGATGAACCGGATTCGGTGCAGGTGCGGGAGAATGTGCCGCTGGATTCAGCCATTGACCGCAGCGTTGTTACTTTACAGGATTCATCTTTTGAGAAGGTTTATAAGATAGGGGGTATTACTGCGCCGTATACCAATTACACCTTTGGTATCATGTCGCAATGCGTAGTTCCTGAAAAGCAATTAGCGCTTGATATGTTTAAGATTAAGGGCCGGCTTCAGTTCAGGAAATACGCTATAGGGTCAACTGCAAACCAGGGGCAGGCACCTAATATGGAATATATGAACCAGCTGTTACGCCGTAACAATCCCCTTTCGGCTGCTGATGAGAAGAAGGCTCAACAAATGGTAAAGAGCGCAACACAGAACAGCGATTCTATCAGAGCCAGCAGGGGCAGGCAGCCGCACGATTTTCAAAGTGAGTTTGACTACGGCATAAAACTTTTTGACTGGGATTCGGCATCGGCTTCAAGAATGAATAGTGCAGATAACGGATATATGTTCAGGTTCTCTAAGGTGCGCCCTTACTTTATCCGTTTTATGGTGGATAATGTAGTAGCACAACTGGATAACAACCCCATTGTAACCCGCTACCAGCCTTACGACCCCGCATCGCCCAGTTATAAAGTAAATACGCTAGGGGCCTTTATTAAAGTGGGTATAACCGATTTGCTGGAAGACTATAAAATTTACGGGGGTATTATGCTGCCGTTTGCGGGTATAAAAGATAACAGCCAGTATTTTTTAACCTACGAGAACCTGAAGAAAAGGCTGGACAAGAAATTTACGTTTTACCGCGGCTCACAAACCAGTACTGCGGTTAGCGAATTACCTTTCTCATCGGTCCCATTAACAGGCAATGAAACTGTTGATTATAGTATTAAAACCACTTACCTGGAGGCCTATTTATCGTATCCGATAAATGTGCTGAACAGTATAAGGTCCATAACCAATTACAGAAACGATAAGGTGGCTTATAAATCTGAAGACTCGCTGTCTCTTAATCTTCCCAATACTTCTGATAACTGGGTGGGTGAAAGGGTTGAGTATGTTTTTGATAACTGCCTGCAAAGTAATGTAACCAACATCCGGTATGGCACCAGGTTAAAGGTTTTCAGCGAAGTGCTGAAGGAGTTTCCTACCAGGAATGTTCAGGAAGGCGCGCAGTTTGATTTGCCGGAACCGGTTTTCAATAAAACTGTAATGTGCAATGTTGGTTTTGACGTGAGGAATTATCTGAAAATATGGAAGTGTATTATTTGGGCCAACCGTATTTCGGGCGCGGCATCTTTTGGTACTGCTAAGATGCTTTATTACATGGGTGGGCTGGATAACTGGTTAACAGCACCATCTGCCAGCAAATTTGATTACAATACGCCAATTGATAATAAGAATAATTATGTTTTTCAAACGCTGGCTACACCGGTGCGCGGGTTTCAGCAAAACGCACGTAACGGCGATAAGTTTGTGCTTGTTAATTCGGAATTGCGTATCCCGGTATTTTCGGCCTTTATTAATCACAACATAAAATCAGAGATTATAAGAAATTTTGCGGTGATAGGATTTTTTGATGCGGGGACGGCCTGGGAAGGGGCATCGCCTTTTTCGAATAACAACCCGCTTTTCTCACAATCTATACCTAACTCAGCGGTTAACCCTTCGGTGATTGTTAACCTGCATCAGTATAAATCGCCGGTAATTATGGGCTTTGGCCCTGGCTTCCGCACTTCGATTTTTGGTTACTTTATTAAGTTTGACGTGGCTTGGGGTGTTGACACGGGAGTAGTATCAACAAAACCGATGTATTATTTATCTATCGGATTAGATTTTTAAAGCATGATGACATTAAGGGCTGAAAACCTGGTTAAAGTATACAAAGGCCGGACGGTGGTAAACGACGTATCGGTAGAGGTTAAGCAGGGCGAAATTGTAGGTTTACTGGGCCCAAACGGTGCCGGTAAAACCACTTCGTTTTATATGATGGTGGGCCTTGTGCCGCCAGACAAGGGAAAGATATTTTTAAGTGATACCGAATTAACCGATCTGCCTATGTACAAGCGCTCGCAGCTTGGGGTGGGTTATCTTCCGCAAGAGGCGTCGGTGTTCAGGAACCTTTCGGTGGAGGATAACATTTCGGCAGTGCTGGAAATGACAAAACTTACGAAGCACGAACAGCGTGACCGGCTTGAAATTTTGCTGGCTGAGTTTGGATTGAACCGGGTGCGCGGCAGCATGGGTAATGTATTATCGGGAGGAGAAAGAAGGCGGACTGAAATTGCACGGGCTTTAGCCACGGACCCTAAATTTATTTTGCTGGATGAGCCTTTTGCCGGGATTGACCCGATAGCGGTAGAGGACATTCAGCGCATAGTAGGCAAACTGAAGCAAAAAAATATTGGGGTATTGATTACCGACCACAATGTGCAGGAAACGTTATCAATTACCGACCGGGCCTACCTTTTATTTGAAGGCAAGATTTTAAAGCAAGGCACCGCAGAGGAACTGGCCAGCGATGAAGTTGTGCGCAGGGTTTATCTGGGGCAGAATTTTGAATTGAGGAGAAAGAATATTTCAAGTTCGCAGACTGCTGATAAGGCGGGAAACGCCGTTAACTATACCAGTTTGGTTAGTTATACCGAAAGGATATTAAATGCCAACAGTAAGATGCAGGAAGTTGTGAAAGACCTGACTGCCGGAGCTAACCTGCGAGGCATATCAAGCCGCTTGAATGCTGCGGGATTTGAGGAATTTTTAAAATCGGTTGCTGAATATAAGACCATTGTTATTGCTTTTGCTTCTTCGCAGCATAATCAAAACCTGATGGATTTGTCGGTTGAAATTAAGATAACCAAAGTGCCTAAAGGGATGCGTTTATACCTGGAATTTTTACCGCTGTTTGGTGTGTTGTTTAGTATGGAAAATTATGTGGCTTATTTTGATGAAATGCAATCTGTTTTGAACCGCATTGCTTCCTCCCTACAGGTAGCTGCTACAGAAAACAAACCTGTTTTAAACTAAGAGCAGGGCTTTAACCCGCAAACATGGCGAACAATTTGAAGAACAGGGTTTTCAGGTTTTACCTGAAAAATTTTTTTCCGCCTGAGTTCTCAGCTGCCCAATCTATTGCTGAACAAAAGAAAGTTTTTACAAAACTTATCAGTGAGCTTTCGACTACAGAAATAGGCAGAGACCTGCAATTAAGGGAAGTGAAATCCTATCAGGATTTTGAGCGCATACCGGTTACCCAATATAGTTTTTATGAACCGTATATTGAAAAAATAAAAGCAGGCAAAAGCAAAGTAATGACCACCGGGGAGGTGAAATACTTTGGCAAAACTGCAGGAACTACCAGCGGTAAAAGCAAGCTGATACCCATTACCAGTTACATTATTGATAATATGCACGTGCGCGGAACTTTTTTCAGCCTTTCGCGGCTGCATTACCTCGATGATGGGATAGATATTTTAACCCATAAAAATTTTGCCTTGCCTGGCGGGGTGTATGAAACACTATCGCCATCGGGTATTGTGGTGGCTGATATTTCGGCAATTATGTTGCGCAATGTGCCACTGGCTTTCAGAACTATTTATGTGCCGGGGGTTAAACTGATTACGCACCCCAGCTGGGATTATAAACTGAACAAAATAGCGGAGGAAGTAAGCAGGGCGGATATAGGTACCATCAGTGGCATACCCACCTGGCATTTAGCTGTGCTGGCCAAAATACGTGATGAGATACATTTTAGTAAATTAACGGGGCTATGGAAAAACCTGCGCATATTTTTTCATGGCGGTGTAAGTTTTGAACCTTACCGGAAACAGTTTAATGATTTGTTTGGCAGGGACGATGTTATTTTTTACGAGGTATATAATGCTACCGAAGGGTTTTTTGGTATACAGGCAAATATGCAGGGTGGCGATTTGTTGCTGCTGACGGATAACGGTGTTTTTTATGAGTTTGTTCCTTTCAGCCAATACGGTTCTGAAAATGCGAAGCCAATTCCTTTAGCCGAGGTTAAGGCTGAGGTTGCGTACGTGCTTTTAGTTACTACGCATAATGGGTTGCTGCGTTATGTGATTGGTGATGTGATTACGTTTACTTCTACCGACCCGTTCAAGTTCAGAATTACGGGGCGTACTCAGGAGTATATTAATGCCTTTGGCGAAGATTTGTTGTTATCGAATGTTGAGCAGGCGTTGATGAAGACGAATGCAAAATTTGATTGCGCCATTAAGGAGTATACGGTGGCGCCCTTGTATATCAATATTGAAAGTAAAGGGCGGATGCAGTTTTTGATTGAGTTTATAAAGGCCCCGGAGAATATGGAGCAATATGCGACAGAACTGGATTCGCAACTGCAAAATGAAAACAGTAACTATAAACAAAAACGCAATCACGATTTAGCGCTTTCTTCACTTGAGGTTATAGTTGCCAAAGAAGGGTTGTTTTATGAGTGGATGGCGAGCCGGGGGAAAATGGGCGGGCAGCATAAAATACCGAGATTGGTGAATGGGAGGGGGGTGATGGAGGAGATGCTGGGATTAAATACCTGAATCCTATAGAACGCTGATTTATTATGATTTTTATGATCGGTTATGATATAAAAACAAGTAATGTAAACAGAGCGAATTGAAAATACCTGGGTTCATAAAAATCCGTAAGCCGGAATTAAATTTCTAAAATCATAATTCATCATAATAAGAATTATAATAAATCGGCGTTCTATTGCATTTACATCTTTCGGCTGATGGTAAATTCAATCAACTGCTCAACTGATTTGCGGGAATCGCTTTCGGGAAACTGATATAAAATGCGAAGGGCTTCTTCGCGGTATTCGTTCATGCGTTTGGCGGCGTAGTCCATGCCGCCGTTTTTACGGACGAGGTCGATTACCCAGCGCACTTTATCCATGTTCTGGTTCTCGTTTTTAATGATGTTTATTATCTGCTTTTTTTCGCCGGTTGTAACTTTGGCAAGGGTATATATAAGTGGCAGGGTTAGTTTGCGCTCTTTGATGTCAATGCCGCGTGGCTTACCTATTTCGGCTTCTTCGTAATCAAAGAGGTCGTCTTTAATCTGGAAGGCGATGCCGATTTTTTCACCCATGGTTTTTGCCCGTTCAATCAGGGCATCATCCTGTGTGGTGGTGGTAGCACCACAGGCACAGGCTGAAGAGATAAGCGATGCAGTTTTTTGACGGATGATTTCGAAATAGATATCCTCTTTAATGTCAAGCCTTCTTGCTTTCTCCAGTTGCAATAATTCGCCTTCGCTCATTTCGCGGATGGTGTTGGATAGGATTTGGAGTAATTTGTATTGCTGGTTTTCGACAGAAAGCAACAGGCCTTTGGCAAGCAGGTAATCGCCAACCAGGACCGCAATTTTATTTTTCCAGAGGGCGTTGATGGAAAAAAAACCACGACGTTTATATGATTCATCTACCACATCATCGTGTACCAAAGTGGCGGTGTGAAGTATCTCAACCAGCGATGCTGCAACGTAAGTAGCCTCCACTACCTCGCCGCAAAGCTTGGCGGAGAGGAACACAAACATGGGGCGCATTTGCTTACCCTTGCGGCTTACGATGTAATGCGTAATGCGGTCGAGCAGCGGGGCTTTGCTTTGCATAGATTTCTTGAACCGGACTTCAAATTCGTCTAGCTCTTTTTCTATGGGTTTTTTTATCTGGTCTAAGCTTAATTCCATGTTGTCATCGGCAGTCAGGGCGCTAAAGTAAAGTTTAAAGTGTATAACAAAATAAAAAAAGGAGCTGCATTGTCGCCCGATAGTTATCGGATGCGGCTTTGGGCATGAAGCAACCCCAAAGCGATAGAAGACCGGTTGTTGCATTTAGGCCTTTCGCAAGTCGCCATGGGATTGCTTCGCAGAGCCTCGCAATAACGCAGTTTTTTGCTGCGCTCCGGTGCATTTTATGTTTCGATTCAGGGCTGATTAGGTATATTTCACCCATGATTACAATTGAGCGGAATACTATACTTCAGGGCAAGCATAACAGGCCTTTTTTGGCGGATGTATTTTATGAAAAGGACGGATTGAAAAAACCGGTGGTTGTTTTCAGCCACGGTTACCGGGGTTTTAAGGACTGGGGTCCTTATAATGAGGTGGCTGAGCGGTTTGCCAAAGCGGGTTTTGTGTTTGTTAAGTTTAACTTTTCGCACAACGGCACTACCATAGACCACCCGGTTGATTTTGTGGACCTGGAGGCATTTGGCAACGATAATATATCGATTGAGCTGGACGATTTGGGGGTGGTGATTGATTGGGTGTGTTCGGCAGCATTTCCGGTTGAGGAAACGGAGGTGGACAAGGAAAAGCTTTACCTGATGGGCCATAGCCGGGGCGGGGGAATTTCAATACTGAAGGCCCGTGAAGACAGAAGGGTTAAAAAGCTGTGCAGATCGAAGAGCGTCGTGTAGGG
>CAISWS010000360.1 GCA_903889265.1 uncultured Bacteroidota bacterium | reverse complement strand
TTGAAATATCCGCTTTGGCGGGTAATTGTTTTTCAACGCCATCCAGTATTATGTGCGCTTCATCAAATAATGCACGCAGGCCATACGTCCGCGCAATTTGCGTTTGCAACTGCAAAACGTAACAGTGGTCTTTACCGCCGCTATTAGCCAATACTTCTTTAAATTTTATTTCAGTAGCATTAGGGTCGCCGTAATTCCACATCTTATCAAAGTCTTCCATAGCATAACTTTATTGCCTGCAAAATAATAATTGCGTACAAATCATTTATTCCGCCTTTGCAATAAACACGTCCACGCGGTCATTTAACCTGGCCTTAATCAGCGATGAAAGTTTCACTTTGCCAATTACATATTTTGTATCGGGGCTCCAGTAACGTTGGGTAATATCATGCACCTGCAATTCATCCAATATGGCCTCGTTGCTATACCGGATATATAAATTAAGGGCATGGTCGTTGCTAAATGGCAACTCGCCGTTCTGCTTTATTTTCTTATACTCGTACCTATAGTTGTAGCTCAGTGCAGCGATATCTGAAAGAACCGCCGAGCCTGTAGGGAAACTTCCAGCCCCCTTTCCTAAAAAGAACTGCTTATCTGAAAAGGCAGCGCCAAGTTGCACCGCATTAAACTCGTTGCGCACATCATAAAACAAATCGTGGGGTTTTATAAATTTCGGAACCACATAGGCCACCACCTTGTTGCCTGCCTTGTATGTGTGGGCAATCAGTTTGATTTTATATCCCTTTTCTTTGGCATAAGTCGAATCAGCCAGCGATAGGTTTTGAATTCCGAAATTGAAGATGTCATCAGGCTTCACAAACAATCCGAAAGTGTGGTTTAACAAAATCAACAGTTTGAATTTAGGGTCGAATGCCTTTACATCCAGCGTTGGATTACTCTCTGCAAAACCAAGTTCCTGCGCCTGCTTCAGAGCCTGTTCATAGCTTAGGCCATCTTCTGAGGTTTTGGTTAAAATGTAGTTGGTGGTGCCATTGCAGATACCTTCCACCGATGCCAGTAAATCGTTATCATAATATTCTTCCAGGTTTCGTATAATAGGTATACTGCCGCATACCGATGCTTCATACAAAAAGGGCACATTGTGTTTTTGCTGCAATTCGTATAACTCCTGTAAATGCTCGGCTATCATTTTTTTGTTGGCACTTACTACAGCTTTTCCCTTTTTTAAAGCTTCCGAAACAATTTCAAACGCTTCGTTGGCATTGTCAATCAACTCAACCACCACATCAAGCGAGTTATCGTTCAGTATCTCATGCTTATCATATGTGAAATAATGTGCGTCAATGGGGCGTGGCTTATCTTTATGCTTTACACATATTTTAGCCACTTCGGCATTTATACCCTTGGTTTTATGTAGTACCTCGTAAAGCCCTTGTCCCACAACACCAAACCCAAACAAACCAATCTTTAAATTCTTACTCATGTTTTAGTTTTAAATATTCAGATATACGCGAAGTAGTTCTGAAATAGTTTTTGTTTCAATTAAAAATCCGTCATGCCCGTACCGCGAATCAATTTCTGTGTATACCGCATCCGGTATATATTTTGCCAGAAATTGCTGCTCTGAAACAGGAAACAGAAGGTCGGAAGTGATGCCGGTTACCAGCGTTTTTGCCAGTATGGTACTTAGCGCTTCAGCCGCAGACTTTCTACCCCTGCCTACATGATGAGAATCCATTGCCTTACTTAGAACTGAATAACTGGCGGCATTAAATCTCTTTTTCAGTTTTTCGCCCTGATAGCGTTGATATGTGGCTGCACTGAAGTTATCTGTACGTGCATCATTATCAGTTTGCGTTTCGGAATACATGTTATAGTTGCGGTATGATAGCATGGCAATTGCACGGGCGGCTTCCAAACCCTTATCACCTGCTTCAATCGCCATTCGCTGGGCTTCATTAAAGGCAATGCCCCAGGCACTGTGCCGGGCATTAGTGGCAATAACAAAAAGCTTTTTAATAAACCCGGGTTCAATGATAGCCCATTCCATAGCCTGTTGCCCCCCGAGTGAGCCGCCGCAAACAAGTTCTATAGCGTTAATTCCCAAATGCTTTGCCAGCAACTGATGCCCTTTTACAATATCGCGTATAGTTATAGCAGGGAAACTGCTTCCATAGGCTTGATTGGTAACGGGGTTTATTTCCGACGGCCCTGTAGTGCCATAACACGAACCTAATACGTTAGCGCACACCACAAAATATTTATGGGTGTCAAACACTAATCCTTCCCCAACCATGCCGGGCCACCAGTCTTTTACATCAGCATTGGCTGTAAGTGCGTGGCAAACAAAAATTACGTTATCTCCGGCTTTATTCAGTTGTCCATAAGTGGCATAGGCAAAGGTAACGCCAGCCAGGGCCTGGCCGCATTCCAGCTCTATATTTCCGGTATATGTGTAACAATCACTTTTCATAAAAAAGTGCCCCTCCTTTTTAGGGGGGGGCTATTATAAATTACCGGCTTGAGGGAGCACCGGCAGTTTTAGTTTCGGAAATGGAACCAGTAGCAGTTTTAACCGCATCAAATGCCTGTTGGATATCTTCAAACAGGTCGTCAATATTTTCAATACCCACTGAAATGCGGATTTGAGTTGGGCTAACGCCAGCTGCTTTTTGTTCCGCCAGGCTTAGTTGTTCGTGCGTAGTGGAAGCAGGGTGTATTACCAGTGTTTTGGCATCGCCTACGTTGGCCAGGT
>CAISWS010000359.1 GCA_903889265.1 uncultured Bacteroidota bacterium | reverse complement strand
GACCTTTTTGCAGCACGCTACCCCGCCAATAACATTTACGGAACCTGGCAATATTACGGAGGCAATGGCTGGGGAACCGACATTAACTCAATTACCCGGATATGGGATGAGTTTACCTCATCGTTTTATGTTTTCAAACTTAAAAGCGATTACGTTTTGATAACTACCGAGTTTAGTGTTGGCTGTAACCAGGGCAAAAATATTTATGTAGCTACAGGGCCAAATCCTAACGGGCCTTTTATCAATCAGCACCCGATATGGCAGGTGGACGATACTTTAAACGGCGACTGGCCTGTTTTCTACATTGCCAATCCGCACCCCGAATTTGACAACGGCCACAACGAACTGCTTATTACCTACTGCATAAACGCTTATGGAAGTTGCTTTAATACCTGCTTCAACGGCCGTATGGACTCGAATACTTACCGGCCCAGGGCTATCAGGGTTCCTTATAAGGCTATCGATCCATCTTTGTAAAATATTTCGCTGATCCTAACGCTGATTTCAAGCAAACAACAGTTACCTTAACTGTTACATTGTAAATATCCCTTACATGCAAAGGGCCGCAAAGATTTTGTAATTCTTTGCGGCTCTTTGCGTCATGCTTTGCGCACTTTGCGTGAATGGATATTGATTAACTTGAACCTGGCCCTGGTAAGCCTTTGTGTAATAAATTTATTGGAAGCTTATTTCTTCGGCCTTGCCCCGCCGCTTGCACGTTGCTCATTCTGCTTTTGCATATCAGCTAGCTTCTTCTGCCATGATGAAACCGGTTTAGGGTTTTTCTTGTTTTCCTCAATCTGCTTGCGCAACTTGGCATCGTTGATAAAGAATTTCTGAATAATCCACTGGTGGGCCATACCCAGTAAATTCTGCAATAGATAATAGTAGGTAAGAGCTGCCGGAAAATCGTTAAACATAAACATAAGCAGTAAAGGCATAAAATACGGCATGTATTTCATACCCGGTTGCTGGTTGTTCATGGAGTTTAACTGGTTATTCATTACCGCCTGGCCAATAGAAGTAATGGTCATAAGGATAGTGAACAAACTGATGTGGTTAAACGTGCTGCCTATAATAGGTAGCGTAGTAGCCGAGAAACTTACTATTGAATCGTAGCTCGATAAATCGGTTGCCCATAAAAACGGCTGCTGCCTTAACTCAATGGAAGTAGGGAAGAAATAATACATGGCCATCAGTATCGGCATCTGTATCAGCAACGGTAAACAACCGCCAAAAGGGCTAACCCCTGCACGGTTGTATAGCTTCATCTGCTCCTGGCCAAACTTGGTCTGGTCATCGGCATATTTCTCTTTTAACGCAGCAAGTTCAGGCGCCAGAATTTTCATCTTGGCAGAGCTTTCAATTGACTTCGCAGTTAAAGGGTGCAACACTACCTTTAAAAGGATAGTCATTAATAAAATAATAATGCCGTAATTGAGGTTTACACTATTAAACCAGCTAAACACCCAGATAATAAAACGGGTGATATACCGTATCCACGAAAACAACCAGAAATCAGGGCTCAGCTTAATAATGCTTTCAACGTTTTTGTTGATAGAGGCAAGCCCATTGTAACTGTTAGGGCCTATGTAATATTGAAAATTATAAACCTGGTTACCGGTGTTATTGTATGGTATGGTAAACTTGGAAGTAAACTGTTTTACATAACCAAGGCTGTCTTTCTGAAAATGGCTTTTTAGTTTACAACCGGTGTGAAAATCGCCTGCACTGCTAAATAAGGTGGTATTAAAAAACTGTTGTTTATACGATATCCACTCCAGCGGTGCTTCGGTAATCAGTTCCTCATCGGGCTTATCTTCGCCAATGTGGCTAACATCACTTTTGTTATACTTAAAATACAGCGATGAGTATCTTCTTTCAAGAGTAATATTGTGCTCAACGTTGTTCAGGTAGTTATCCCAGTTTACGCTTATAAAGTTGTTGTTGCTGGGTATAATACTGTTTAACCCAACCAGGCTTACATCATAGTTTAGCAAATACGAATTACCCTTTAAGGTAAACTTCTGCTCAATATATTTTCCCTCGCCCACGGTTAAGCGCATGGCAAAGGTTTTCGACGAATCACCACTTACCACAAATCCATCTCCCACCGGTTCAAAAAAGAACTGTTTGGTATCAACAAACTGGTTGTTTTCAATAGGTATCTGGTAGCTTATACTATTGGTTTTATCAGTAAAAAGTATCAGCGGTTTTTTATCCCAGGTTTTAAACTTTTTAAGTTCAACGCTTTTAATCTGTCCGCCTTTGCTGGTAAGGGTAATTTTCTGCAGGTCGTTTTCAATTACAAACAGCTTCTCTTCTCCTTTTAAGGCCCCTGCAAACGCCCCAAACTGTGCAGTTACTACTGAAGAATCTTTTGCTGACGTGAAGGAGGCACCGGCCCCCCCTGCTGTTTTACTGGTATCGCTGGCATTGGCAGCATTGAGGGCTTGCTGCAGGGCTTTCGCCTTGTCCTTCTCAATCTTCTCCGTCCGTAGTTGCTCCTGCTTTACCTTCTGGTCTTCTTTTACTTTTCTGGCGGTATAGGTAAAATAACCTATCATTAAAAGTATCATCAAAACCCAGCCAAAAATCGTCTCTTTATTCTTCATGGTTTATTCCATTTCAATACTGCAAACGGCATATCGCCCTTTCGCCCGTCTCAGGGCGCGCAAAAGTAAATAAATATTTCACTGTTGACGGATGAGAGCGATTTAGATTTTAAGCCCGGGCAGGGAAGCAATGGCAAGCACTAACCCCCTAACCCCTCAGCTGGACGGAAAACGATAAACCCGCATTGGGTTTACACTGTTTACACTTTTTGATCGTTTTTAAAACACAAATATCTGACAAACATACATTTAGCACTTAAAAGCGGGCCTTTTTAACGTGAGTTATGGATTAGCTGTTCTCTAAAGTACACAATATCAAAGAGATAAGTAGAAAAGTG
>CAISWS010000358.1 GCA_903889265.1 uncultured Bacteroidota bacterium | reverse complement strand
TAGTCAACATAGCTGCTTAAAGTTGTGTCATAAAACGAGTATTTCTTTTTATTATACCATTGAAAACCATTAATGGGTATGCCCAAAGCTCCTACTGTATCCCAAACACCGATGAACTTTATGTTTACGTCAGGGCAAAAGCTATTTTTTGCCCTGAAATCAACCGCTTTTTGATTGGTGGGCGACACGGATTTATCGCGGTACAAATCATATGCATTTTGAAAAACATTCAGGTCGTAAGTTTTAAGTACTCCGCACTTACGTATCAGCCCGGCAAGGCTCCGCGCAGTATACGCGCCGCGGCTAAAGCCAAATAAATATATCTCATCTCCCGGCTCATAATTCCACGATATAAATTTATAACCCGAAAGTATATTGGCGTCTATTCCATCGCCGGTTGCTGCGCCTACCATCCGGGTGCACCAATTGCCTTCGCAGCCAACCCCCTCGTCGTAATGTTTAATCTGCATTACGCCATTGGCTGATTTCGAAATACATTCAAAAATCAATTGCACGTTTGTTCGCACTACCTGGTTATCATAGGTCATATTGGGTTTATTCCAGGTGCCGTCGCTGCAGTTTATTATGCGTTTCATTTGCGGTATTTTGAATTGGTATACAAAGTATAAAATCTAAGCTGATAATCTAAATTGCCTATAAATATCTTTAAATATTATCCGGAGAGGCTGCTTTAAAGCCGGAATCAGCGGGTTTTGAGTGATTTTGTAACCCCATGCATTGTATATAACTGTGTTGGGAATAATAAATTAGCTATATTCAGCGTTACAATTGTATTGCATTCGGATTTTGCCATTAGTAAGAAGTTTGTAGTAAACTATTTTCGGACCACCCCGTAAATGAAGTATATGAAGACGCTGTCAAACTTTTTGGCTATTGGTTTTTTAACCCTTTTTGTTTTAAGCAGCTACGCCGGGTCGCGTTTGCCTGTTAATGCCAGCGGGGAAGTTGTTTGCCGCCAATCTTTTAAACTTCAGTCGAATTTTACTGATGAGGATGCTTACGCCGTTGTGCAGGATTGGTTTAATACCGGTGCTGAAAAATTTACCTGCCAGAATGAGGCTGATCCGAATTGCGGAGGAAAGAATAAGACATATGTGGAAGAGCAATTTAATAATACCCGCCCACTTCAGTCTCTTGACCCGGCCTCTGGAAGAATGAGCGGTAAGGGATTGATAAAGTATTTCGGCAACTCTTCATCCAGCATTGGCGCATTATATATGGAGTATTATATAGTAGCGGAAGTTAGGGACCATCAGCTAACAGTTACTGTAAGTAAAATGAAATATCATCACTTTAACCAACGCACCTTTGCTTCTAAGCCTATTTATGGCTGGCAGGGTGGCAAACCTTTAGACGCGGCAGATAAGTTAGAAACCCTGCTAAGCAGTTCAGATGGGAACAGGGACCTGATGGATGTAACGGCTTTTGTAAATAAAAATGTAAGTATGCTTTTCAATAACCTGCAATCGTTTTTGCAAAGTAAAGCCCTGGTTGACCGCCATGCTTTGCCCTCGGCTTTTGCTAAAGAAGATTAAGGCAATACTGCCAATACATACTCCAGCGATTTTATCTGGCCCGCTTTTGAAATAACTGTGGATTCATTTTTTTGCTTAACCTCTTCGGGTATTATAATTATGGTTCCAATAATATCATCCGGCGTCAGGTCGTCAACGTCTTTTACTTCAATGCTTATTATATCGCAGGGCAACACGCATTAAAAATGCTTAATTCTTTAGGTTTGAAAATCAATGATATACAAATTCTTATTTTTTTTAAAACCACCCTCATCTTTCAAAAAGCTGTTTTCAATAATGGGTAT
>CAISWS010000357.1 GCA_903889265.1 uncultured Bacteroidota bacterium | reverse complement strand
GTTGTGAATTGGTTTCAGATTGTATTTTTCCCGTTCTTTACACAGCCGAAAACAGCCAAACACCCGAACAAAAGGGTTGTGAATTGGTTTCAGATTGTATTTTTCCCGTTCTTTACACAGCTGAAAGTGGCAACACAACACCGGATATGGTAGTTGTGAATTGGTTTCAGATTGTATTTTTCCCGTTCTTTACACAGCATACCATGCGTAAAAACGAGGCACAGCAAGGGTTTTAGCCCAAAAACAGGATTAAAAAATTGTATAAGGAACTACTCCCGCTTAACACAAAAAGGCGGAAATTTGTTTGGCCCCCAACCCCCCGAAGGGGGCTTAAATACCCGTCCAGTATCAGTAAAGCGATATTTGCCGGGTATTTAAGCCCTCACTTCGGTGGGCTGGATGGGCTGCTTCATCAGAACATTTCCAGCTGCTGGGGTATGTTTTTGTGCGGTTCTTCCTTTTGGCTGTCGAAGAGTTCCATCATACCAAATTGTTTATCGGTTATGCTCATAATGCCTACTTTGCCTTTGGGGGGAAGTATGCTTTTAATGCGTTTTATGTGCACTTCCATGTTTTCGCGGCTTGCGCAGTGGCGTACATAAATGCTGAACTGGAACATGGTAAAACCATCGTCCATCATTTTATCGCGGAAAGTGGTATAGTTTTTCCGGTCTTTCTTGGTTTCAGTAGGAAGGTCGAAAAACACAAGTATCCACATAATGCGGTATTCGTTCAGGCGTTCGGCCATGGCTGTTTGTATTTAGTATCGAGTATTAAGTATTGGGTAATGAGACATAAGGAGTGCCCGAATTTTTAAGCGGGCTGTTGTTATCTAAATACTTTATACTAACTACTATTGCAATTCAGGATATACCATCTTTTTCGCCTCGCCTTCAAAGCATTTCATAAGGCCAGCAGTGGTACGTTGTAAGCCAACCATGAGGGGGCTTTGTTCGCCGTCAATTACAATATCCAAAGCTGGTATTTCGAGAAAATATTTTTTGATGCCCGGGGTTAGTTCCTTCCAGTCTTCGCCGCTGGTAACTATGCGGTACACAATTTTATCTACATAAGGCCGGTAGGGCTCCATAATATCATCGGCCAAGCAATAGGCGTTGTATTTATTGCGGTGGAATATGCCCAGGGTGGGCAGGGCACCCGAAGCCACCAGGCCGCGGGCTACTACGGCGCGTAAAATTGCATAGCCATAGTTGAGCAAATTATTGGGTGCTTCGCCTTCGCGCTCGCGCCTGAAATTCATTTCGGGTGGAAAAATATTTTGCCAGTAAATGGCTGCGCCCCGTGCCTCGTGATAATCGCCATCGCCGCTTTTTACGTCTTTGGCAAAACTTAATAAATAGGCGGCGGACTCTTCTAACTGTTTTTGCCGTGGCTTGGGATAGGGGTTAAGCGATAGTTTTTTAAGCAGGCGACCCTGGTTAGCCAGTTTGGCGCTTACGGTTTGCTGCCACAGCTGTTTTTTTAAGGGTTCGCTGGCATCTAACTGCGCGCGGAATTTTTCGGTTTGGGTGTTGTGTACGTCTAACGGAAACATAAGCCCCGATGGCATGTGTTTATCATTGCAGCTAATAAGGGCAGCGTTGTTTTGAAGCAAGGCATCTATCAGCGCATGGCTAAGCGTAATTTGTTTGTTATCCAGCACCACAACGCCTATATCCTCAATAGGTATGGTTATTATTTTGGTTTCGTCCTCTGTTTCAGTGGCCTTGTTCATGCTGATGCATAACTGCTCGTTCCTTTTGTAAAGGTGGGCGGGGTTGCTGAAAAAGAGGGTGCGTTTGATCATGGGTTAGACTTATTTACCCTCCCTAATCTATCAACTGATAACTTCCAGCAAAAATCAGCAATTTTTACCCCGTCAATTGTTGTTTGTAATTTGTTTTGGCTGCCTAGTTCACCAAATTTTATTTTCGGATTGTACTGAACAATTAAGTTGGCTATATTATTTTGAATGAAATAGCACTCACTACCTGAAGCCTTTTCCATCTTATAAATCCTCTTTACTTGTTCCGGAGTTAATTTTTCAAAGCTTACTGATCGTGGATTTTCTAATTCATCCTTGCTTGGAACATATACAAGGTCATTTGGCGAAAGCCAAAAAAGAAGCGAATATCCTTTTTCGTTCTTTTCAGGAACAGGTAGTAATCCTTGTTTTTGTCGCTCTACTACAACATTTAATGGAATAGTTTCGAAATTGCGCTTTTTATTTTCATCTTGATAAATACCGAAGAACAAGTTGGTGCCCTTAGCTGCTTCTACAAACTTTTGGTTTTTATTTCCTGTAGTTCCCACAGCAAATTTATTACCTTTTGATTCGTAAGTGCGAACTTTATAAATAGGTTGGTGAAATTTGCCTTCGTTCAATTCTATAATATTTGAATTCAAACTATCGATGCCATCTGGCGAGAAAGCTAGCTCGGGATGTTCAATTAATTTTCCATTCTTCTGCTCATTATATTTGGCAAGGTGTAGGCGTAAAATCTTTTGAATGCCGCTGTCAGTAATGCTTAGGATTTTGGGAGAATCAAAGCTTTCATCAAGTTTTACTCTTGAAGCTACATTCTCAGTATCGAAGTAGTAAATGGCAACCTTGGAAATATCCTTACCATTCCAGATATTTTTATTGGCCTTAAAAAATTTGGAAACCTTTTCAAGGCTATTTCCTTCGTTTAATAATACTTTTATTTTCGCTCTTAAAGGTTTGTCAACTACAGACTGCCAATTTTCCACGGCTTCATTAATCCTAACTGTTTTAATACGTTGAAGCTTTACGGCTCCGGAAATAGTGTCTTTATGCAGCGGTTTTCTAACAGCCCAATTATCACCTTTTGTTTGTTTTACTTTTTGTTTTTCCAGTTCGCCCGTTATAGTTTGAACCCATTTCTCGTAATAGTTAGCCGTCTTATTTATTATCCTGGTATTTTGCTTAAAGCTTACTACAGTTGCAAATAGCTTTTCCCTGGTATCTTGTGTAAATGTTTCCCAAGGCTTTTTAAATATCCAGTTATAGTTTTGTTTACTTCCTTCATTATATTTTTTGAGGCAAAGAATAGCCCGCAAATCATTTCTTGATTTTTGCTTGTCGGCGCTGTTTTTTAAACTGCCTATGGCATTTTGGTTATTTAAGAAGTTGATGTGGTTTCGGCTTGCACAGGCAATTACCAAAGCATCTAAGGCGTGATGCCGGTGGTCGATTCGTTTTTTTGTAAAGCCTTTTTGAAATTCAATGGGTATTTGTGTTTGAAAAACCGGGTGGCCTTCTTTAGTAGTCCATTTCCCGAAATTTTCTGTTTTTGTCAATTGGTTCAACCTTTCAAACCGTGGATAGATGATGTCGTTCCATACATCATTTAATCCCCAATCCTGTTTTAATATGGAGGTAATACTACCGTTGCCTGAAATCAGATTTTTTGAAGTGGTGCCATCATCATCTTTGTAACTCCTAACCACATTAGATAATAAGTTTTTGACAACTTTGCTAATGTACCTGGTGTCGTTTAACTGCCTTTGTATAAACGATTCAGGAATTTCATCCATCAATAGTTTTTTCTGCTTGCTTTTATTTTTTGAATAATGCTGTTTTACAAAATCTTCATACGATGCCGGGGTAAGTAGTGTAGCCGTGCGCCCGAAACTTAACTCTATCTTTTTGCCTTTATTTTCGTTTATGTATTCATAAGCGGTAAAATTGTCTTTATCCTTATTAACCTCTGCTTCGCATATAACTTTGTTGCTGAAAGAATTGTCGAAATAGCGCGATTGTGGAATGATATGTTCTATTTCGTAAGCCGAAGTAAAGAGTTTGCTTAGAGGTATTGGATCGCCGGTATATGGCGAACGGTATTTTTGTTCCATCCATAGTTTGTAACGATTAAGTTCATTACCGGTTGGTTGAGCGGTTTTACTGATTTTTAAAATGTCGTCAGGTATATCCGCGGTACTATTCAATACGCCATCCTCATAAATCTTTAAAATTTCCTGTTGACTTGGTGAGTAAGGACGAACATTTGAAATGTCACCGTCATTTAGTAATTCGGTTAACAGTGCTTTTATCCTGAGGTTTGTATTTTCCTGCAGGGTGTTTTGTTCGGTAATTTGTTTTCGTTTATCTGCCGGGTTTTTCATTTCGCGCCCCAACTCAACATGTATTTCGCTAAAAAAATTGGGTTGGCCATTGC
>CAISWS010000356.1 GCA_903889265.1 uncultured Bacteroidota bacterium | reverse complement strand
CACCAATGCTTACCACTGCAGGCACGCCACAATATGAAGTGGCCGGCAAACTAAACGCCGGAATTGGTAAAGAAAATACATCCACCGGTGCTTTTATCGTATCAGCACAATAGGCATTGCGGGATATGAGTTGTACCGAATAATTTCCAGTACCTGTGTAGGTGTGTACAGGGTTTGGCTGGGTGCTTTGCGTTCCATCACCGAAGTTCCAATTGTAAGAGGTTCCGTTCTGGCTATTATTTGAAAAGCTAATTGGCTGGGTGTTTAAACAGGCATTGCTGGCTGCAAACAGCGCTTCTGGTTTTTGATGCACGGTAAATGTGGTAGTACTGTCTGCGCTGCAGCTGTTTGCATCTGTAACTCTTAATGTAACAGTATAAGTACCCGGTGCTGAATAATAATGACCTACGTTTTGGCCTATGGAAGTATTGGCGCTGCCAGTGGATGGATCGCCAAAGTTCCATAACAACGAAGTTACTGTTGCCGATGCCGTTGTTTGCGCCGAAAACAAAACCGAATCGCTGCCACAGCTAACGGGGCTGTTTATTTGCGCAAAGGGTGCAGGTAATTTATTTACTACAACTGTTTGCGTTGCGCTGTCAATACATCCGTTCAGTGATATAATAGTTTCTACCACCCTGTAATTACCCGCATGCGCGTATGTGTGAGATGGGCTTAACAGGTTTGATACATTCTGCGCTCCACTACCGGGATCACCAAAATTCCATGAACTCGTTTTAATAACAGAGGTGCCATAGCTGGTATCAGTAAACTGTATCGTTCCTGACCCGCAAATTGCCGGCCTGTCAGCTTTAAACGCTGCTACCATACCGTCTACCCCAATGTTACCTATAGGCAGTGCAAATATGCAACCCAGTCCGTTATCGAGCACCAATTGGGCGAAAAAATTGCCGGTGCGGGTATATGTATAGCAAATACTATCTGTGCCCGGCAATACTGATCCATCGCCAAAATCCCAGGTATATGAAACAGTATTTGTAGAAAATGCCCTGAGACACAAGGTATGTGGTACGCAACCTCCGGTTGGAGGTTCGGCAAGTGTGGCTATTGGCCCGCTTATATAAATGTAATTGGTGTAAACAACACTATCAACACAACCGTTCGGTACAGACGCAATGAGTGTAACTGTAAATTTACCGGGGCTGGCGTAAATATGAAATGGATTCTTCAATGTTGAAACCTGCCCATCGCCAAAACGCCAATACCAGGTAACACTCGGGTCATAACCGGTGGTGAGGTTGGTAAATGTTACCAGCAGAGGCGGGCAGGTGGCCGACGTGGTATCCGCTACAAATGCAGGATGCGGTATTACAACGTCAACAGTATCTGTTTTTGTAACGGTATCTGTACAACCTAGTCCGTCAGTTACAATTGCTGATACATTAAAGTTGCCGGATTTTGTATAAAGGTGGCAGGGATTTGCACTGTTAGCGGTAGCACTATCGCCAAACAGCCACTGATAGTGAAGTCCGGAATTGATGCTTGCACTGGTGAAACATGCATTAACACCCTGGCAGCTTGAAGAGCTGGTACTTGTAAAAGTTACTTCGGGCTTATCGACAGTAATATAATTAAGTTTAGTGTTAGTGCTAATGCAACCATTGCTATCTGTTACAGTAAGGCTGACTGAATAGGAACCGGCATTAGTATAAACATGTCTGTTGTTTTGCAGAATTGAGCTATCAGGATTTCCTGAAACAGTATCACCAAAATTCCACCCCCAGCTTGCAATACCTTCTGTTGCGGCAGTTGACAAATCATGAAAATTAACTATCAGTGGGGCGCATCCGCTAACGGGTTGTGCATTAAACAAAGCAGCAGGATGCGTAACAATAATATAATGCGGTTTGTAAACGGTATCAATGCATCCTATAGAATCGCCCGTAATCAGCCTGACATTATAAGTTCCGGGATTCAGAAATTCAAAGCACGGGCTAGACCCGGAAAGTCTTGCAACTACATTATTCGCATCATCGGTAATGGTCCAGTTTAGGTTGGTAACCTTGGTTGAGGAATTACTAAAACAGGTTTGTAAGGGCGAACAACCTTTAAGGGGAGCCCCTGAAAAGTCTGCTTCGGGCCCGGTTATGGTAACGTCAACATTAGCAAGATCGTTACAACCTGTTGAATCATTCTGAACATAAAGCGATGCATTATATGTACCCGGGCCCGGGAAGGAAGCTACCACAGTAGCATTAGCAGAGCTATCAGGAGTACCGCCAATAATAATCCACTGATAACTTTGCGCTCCCTGCGATGCAGAACCATCCAATGTTACAGATAAAGGATTTCCGCAATTAGCACTAACCGAGGGCTTGGCAACCGGATAAACCGTTTGCACATAGCTGTCCTTCGTAATCGTATCGGCACAATCGTAATTAGAAACAATCAAGGTAATATCCCAAACCCCTGCCTGGTTGTAAGTATAGCTGGGATTAGAATCGGTACTTTCTGTTGTAAAAGTGGGCTCTGGGCTGTGGAAATTCCAGTAATAATTGGTATAGGAAAATTCATTAGTAGATGAGTCTTTAAAAAATATGGGTTTGTTTGCGCAATTCATAGGCGGATTACCACTAAAATTGGCATGTGGACGGAATCCGCCGCAAACCCCTGCCACAATTGAATCTGTATAAACACAGCCTTCAGCAGTAGTGGTTGTTAATTTTACAGTATGGCATCCCGGCGCATTATAAACATGTGTTGGGTTTTGCAAAGTACTGGTATCATCTCCACTTCCCGGATCATCAAAATCCCACAACCAGGATACCGGGTTACCGGTACTGGCAGAACTGTTAAACGAGGTATTAAGCGGCAGACAACCTGTAGCAGGAGTAACGGTATAGGAAGCAGCGTTGCACGCAATATTTAAGTAATTAGATTTAAAGGCAGTGCTGGTGCAACCAGCAGGATTGGTTACGGTTAAACCCGCAGAAAAGCTTCCGCATTGGTTATAGGTTATAATTGGAGGAGAAGAAGAATCGTATAACGAAGGTGTGCCTCCCGGAAACGTCCATTGATAACTCAAAGGCGCCCCGATGGATGAATCGGTAAAGGTAATGGCATTGGGAAACACGCAGGTATTTAAACTCCCGCTCACTCCAAAATTAGCAACCGGTGGATTCGAAACATAAACACTGGCGCATTTTTGAGCACTACAGCCGTTAGTGTAATTAATAGTAAGACAAATATTATAGCTGCCGTCATTTGCAAATACCATTGTATTCATATATTTCCCGTTTGGCCCTAATACTCCCGGCTCACTTACTGTCCAGTTCCATGCCGAAGTGTATTCGTTAGAGTCGGCGGTTAAGATTACTTTGGTTGGCGCACAATGTGGATTGGTGTCGATGCTGAAATTGGCAACATCACCCGCAACAAAAATATAATCAACCTGAATACTTGTATCTGTACAACCATGGCCATCGGTGGTTATTAAGGTTGTAGTGTACGTGCCTGGTGCATTGTAAACCACTGCAGGATTGGCATTGGTTGAGGTAGCAGGTGTTCCACCCTGAAATATCCATTGGTAAGAATAAGGCCCGATACCGCCGCCTGAGGTAGCACGGTAGTTAACATTAAACGGCGCCTGGCAGTTGGTATGTGCATCGGAAGTAAAGCTGCTAACTGGCTGGGGGTAAGTGCAGATTACATTTTGGATTGTAGTGTCATTCGAACAACCAAATGCATTGGTTACCAGTAAGGTTACGTTTTTGCATCCGCCCACAAAATATGTATGGCTTGGGTTACTGCTGGTATCACCGTTACCATCACCGAAATCCCAGGAATAACGAACTATATTTCCGCTTCCTGATGTCGAGGTACTGTGAAAACCTGAGTAAAGTGGTAAACAGCCAAGGGTAACGGAAGTAGTAAACTGTGCTTTGGGGGAGCACATGATAGTTACTGTTTTTACTATTGAATCGCTTACCCCGCTGGAATCTGTAGCCACTAATTTAACCTGGTAACTTCCACATTCAAGATAGGTTGTACTGGGGCTTTGAAATATAGAATTTACTCCGGGATAAACCCCAAAATTCCAACGGTAACTAAGGCCTGAGCCTGCAGAAGTATTAACGAAACTGTAAACGGCAGGATTACAATTTGAGTTGGGCATTACAATGTTGAACCCAGCCGTCACCTGGGCGAAAAGGCCTGCGTTTATTGCCAAAAACAAAACAAACAAAATGTAAAACTTAAAACGCGCAGTCATTCCTTTCTTTTAAAAAATATGATAACACACTTGCCAAAGCCCGCATGTTAATTAAATGGGTTTGCCATCAAATTCATGCTAATCATAGCTTTGTGTGGTGCATTTGCTTTATCAATACGGCAGGGAATTTTAAAAGTTGTTTCCTACAAGGTTATCATTGTAAAATCGCGGAAGTAAATTTCCACACAGGCTTTGGGTTATTAACACCTCCAATTAAGGCCTAAAAGCAGACGGGAGTTTTAATGTAAATTACAAGGTATAATGTGTATGGCACAAAGCCCAAATGATAGGGCTTTGAAGAGGATTATAAATCCTTACAGGACATGCGGGAACAATACATATCCATAGGATTAACGGACAAAAAAATGCGACCCTGTTGTCAGAGTCGCATTAAAAGTTAATCAACTAAGTTGAAAGACAATAAACAGGTGCTTTAAAAACAACTATCCTCTACAAAAAGGCCCTGCTCTTAACTCCTTTTTTAGCGGCCATATCGTAAACCTTAAAGGCCAGGGTTAATTCATGTGTCATTAATCCCGAAGTTACATGGGTAAGGTCTGAAATACCAAAATCGTAACTATAAGCAAATAGTAAAAACTTATAGTCATATCCGGCCTGAAAGGTTATGGCCTGGCTTTGTCTGTACCACGCACCTATTTCCAGCTTTCCCTTAGAACCGTTTGTGCCAACTTTATAATCAGCAAGCAAACCGCCGGTAAATTGCTTAAACGGCCCCTGAAGGTCGTAAAGTATTACAGGTGTAAAGTCCATTTTTCCGCCAATTATTTTAACCCCGGCTTCAAAATCGAACCTTGCCGGTAAAGTGCCGCTGCCCCCACTCAATAGGGTCATATTAGGCTGATTAACGTGAAAGCCGGCCAATCCTGCAAACACCTGCACTCTTTCGCTTTCAGGTGTATAATGCCACATAAAGCCTACGCCCACATCCGGTTTACCTTTGTTGCCTGCCAGGTTTTCGCCATTGGCAAGTTGCGGGTTATAGGCACCGTATTGGTATTGTTCATCAAAACTCTGGTTCATGGCACCAAAAGAATATTGAATATAGCCAATGCTAAGTGCGGCATAAACCTGGTTCGAAGGATTTAATTTAAGCCCGTAGCCGATATTAAAAGTGGCATTAATCCGGTTAAAAGCGCCTGAACGGTCATCAACGATATTCAAACCAAAATCAAGCCTTGATTTTCCCAAATCCCGTTTTGAAGAGTCGCCTCTGTTAGCCAGAAAAACCGGGCACATGGCAGCCAGCGAATAAGTGGTAAAACCATTGTCAATGGTAGCCCATTGATTCCGGTAATTCAGGCTTATCCGGGCATCATCACTTAAACCCATCATAGCAGGGTTAAGGGCAAACCTGTTGTTCAGTGGTTGCGAAAAGCGTGTATCCTGGGCATTGGCATAACCCACCACACACAAAAGCAACAATAAACTCATCCGTATTTTAGCTGTATATTTCATACTATTTGGATTTTATTCGATCTTATATTTTTGATTTAATGTGGCTCACTTTTTTTATCTGACCAGGTTAACAATTCCGTTTGCTCCTACCGTGGCTCCTGTGGTTAACACCCCGTTTAGCTTATAAACGTAGGCATCCATAGGTGCCGGTTGCCCATTCGGCGCTTTTCCATCCCATCCCTGGTTGATGTCCTTCGAGTCAAACATCTCCTCTCCGTATCTGTTAAATACCTGGAACTCAAAAGTGAGGAATACTCCACCCCTAACATACAACACATCATTATGGCCATCGCCGTTAGGGCTAAATGCCGATGGTATCCAGTAAGGTGTTGCGTAATTCAAAACATATACTTCCATGGTATCTGTACTCTTGCAACCATAAACGTTAGTTACATCCAGCACATAAATAGTGCTGCTATCCGGGCTTGCAACCGGGTTAAATATGTTCGCATTATTTAAGCCTGCTACCGGGGTCCATACATATTGTACCCCACCGGTACCGGTTAACTGAACCGAACCGCCAATCTGAATAGTATCGTCAGGCCCGGCACTGGCAACCGGAAGCGGATTAACCGTAACAGTTACATTATCAGAAACCGGCGCACAACCAGATGTATCAGTTACAACCAAAGTATAGGTGGTAGTTTGCGTTGGTGTAGCAATTGGGTTAGGTACCGTTGTGCTACTCAGGCCCGTTGCCGGCGTCCATTTATAAAACTGGCCTTCAATAAGCCCTGCTCCTATCTCAACACTATCGTTCAAACAAATCGCCTGATTAACCCCCGGGTTAGCAATCATAGGGTTAAGCATACTTACTACCACAAATGCTGTGTTTATACAACCCGTACCCGGTGCTGTAACCGTTACACTATAATTAGTGATTGAAGCCGTAGGGCTGGCAACAGGGTTAGGAACATATGGGTTATCAAGCGTGCTTGACGGGAACCAAACGTACGTTGCCCCCGATGTAAGGTTTGTTCCACCAAGTTTAACACTTACGTTGGCACAAATGGTGGTATCGGCACCGGCATTTGCAATTGGCAGAGGGCTTATTGTAATAGCCTGGGTAGTAGACTGCGAACAATGTGCATCGTAAATTGTAAATGTAATTGTTCTGCTTCCCGATGAATCATATAACACACCACTTGGATTTTCCGAAGTGGAAGTAGGTGGCAATGCATTCTGGCCAAAATCCCAGTTATACGACCAATCGCTGCCTGTACTTCCCGTATTTGTAAAGTTGATAGGTGAATTAGCACATTGCGGAGCGCTTGACGTAAATACCGCCGTTGGAGTCTGGTAAATATTGATAGTCCCTATGGCAGTATTCGCACATGATGTGGTAGCATCAGTAATGGTTAATGAAACCGTTATAATTCCTGATGAATCGTAAGTAACACCGGTTGGATCCTGAACCGAAGAAGTAGCAGGACTAGCGCCTGAACCTAAATTCCACGACCACGTAACACCGTTTGAGGTGCCCGTATTGGCAAAGCTTACGGGCAAGCCTGAACAAACAGGTGCGGTTGATGTAAACCCTGCCACCGGGGTGCTGTTAATTACGATAGTATCTACCACAGTTTGGGAACAATTAGCATCCGAAATGGTAAACGTTACCAGTTTAGTGCCCGATGAATCGTATAACACGCCGTTTGTATTCTCAGATGAAGAAACAGCCGGCGTTGCGTTCTGCCCGAAATCCCATGCATACGACCAGTTGCTTCCTGAACTTCCCGTGTTAGTAAAGTTAACCGGTGCATTGGTACACTGTGGCGCTGTTGAGTTAAAAGTAGCTGTTGGTGTTTGGTAAATGTTAATGGTATTGGTAACGGAAGCAGAACAGAAGCTGGCGGTATCGGTAATAGTAAGCGTAACCGGCGTAATGCCTGCAGTTGAGTAAACTACTCCCGATGGATTCTGAGCGGTTGAAGTTGAAGGCGAAGCACTGGTGCCTAAACTCCATGACCAGCTAACACCGGTTGATGAACCGGTATTTGTAAAGTTTACAGGTAATCCGGAGCACTGAGGTGCTGTTGAAGTAAAGTTGGCAATTGGTGTATTGCTGATTTTAATGGTATCCGTTACGCTTGCCGCGCAGTTAGCATCAGCAATAGTAAAGGTTACAATCTTTAAGCCGGATGAATCGTAAACTACTCCAACAGGGCTTTGAGATGAAGATACGGAAGGGGCCGAATTCTGCCCAAAATCCCATGCGTAAGTCCAGTTACCACCGGTGCTGCCGGTATTGGTAAAGTTAACCGGGGTATTAGTACACTGAGGGGCATTCGATACAAACGAAGCCGTAGGTGTTTGATTAATTACAATATTGTTTGTAGCAGTCGCAGTACAAGAACTGGTACTATCACTAATAGTAAGCGTAACCGTAATAATACCTGCTGTTGAGTAAATTACAGTAGGATACTGAATAGTATCCGTAGCCGGAGATGCCCCGGTACCGAAGTTCCATAACCAGCTTACACCATTAGACGATCCGGTGTTAACAAAATTAACCGGTAATCCCGTGCACTTAGGTGCGTTGGAAGTAAAACTTGCTTTTGGTGTTTGAAGGATATTAATGGTATCGGCAGTTGTTTGTGTACAACCCTGGCCCGAAATAGTAAACGTAACTACCTTGGAACCCGATGAACCATATAATATGCCAGTAGGATTCTCACCACTTGAAGTGCTTGGCGCGGCGCCTACTCCAAAGTTCCATGAATAAGACCAATTACCTCCCGTGCTGCCCGTATTGGTAAAGTCAATTCCTATACCCGAACATTGCGGAGCGTTAGATGTAAAGCTTGCAGTTGGAGTAAGATGAATTGCAATTGGCACTGTAACGGTAACTGAACAACCTGAACCAGTATCAGTAGTGGTAAGGGTTACGTTTTGCGTTCCTGCAATTGAATAAATAACCCCGGTTGGGTTTTGAACTGTATCAGTTATTGGTGTTGCTCCGGCTCCAAAATTCCATAACCAGGTAACACCGGTAGTTGTGCCCGTATTATCAAAGTTAACCGGCAAGCCCGTGCACTGCGGTGCAGTTGAATTAAATGATGCTGTAGGTGTCGAATTAATTACAATGGTATCAGCTACAGCTTGAGTACAATTCTGATCAGAAATAGTAAAGGTTACAATTTTACTACCAGATGAGCTGTAAACCACCCCTGTTGGATTTTGGGCAGAAGAAACCGCAGGTATGGCGTTTTGCCCCAGGTTCCATGAGTAACTCCAGTTGCCTCCCGTGCTGCCGGTATTAGTAAAATTAATTGGTACGGTTGAACACTGCGGCGCATTGGAAATAAATGATGCCGTAGGGGTCTGATGAATCAGAATATTATTAGAAACAGTTACCGAACAGCCCGAAGTGGTGTCAGAAACAGTTAGTAAAACAGTTTTATTACCCGCTGTTGAATAAACAACTCCGGTTGGATTCTGAACTGAATCTAAGGCAGGTGTTGCCCCGTTGCCAAAATTCCAGCTCCATACAACACCGGTTGTAGTTCCTGTGCTGGTAAAGTCAACATTTAATCCGGTACACTGAGGAGCAGTGGATATAAAGCTGGCCGTAGGTGTTGAATTAATTACGATATTCTGTGTTGCAGATTGTGTACAATTCTGATCAGAGATAGTAAACGTTACCGTTTTGGTTCCTGATGAGCTATACAGTACTCCCACTGGATTCTCAGCCGATGACAGGGCCGGATTTGCACCCTGCCCAAAATCCCAGCTGTACGACCAGTTACCACCGGTGCTACCCGTATTTACAAAGCTGATTGGCACAGTGGAACATTGCGGTGCATTGGATATAAACGACGCAACCGGGCTTGCATGTATGGTGATATTATCAGTTGAAGTTGCACTGCAACCGGAAGTGGTGTCAGTTACGGTAAGCGAAACAGACATGGTACCGGCCGTTGAGTAAATAATACCCGCAGGGTTTTGAACCGTATCGGTAGCAGGTGTTGCACCACTGCCAAAGTTCCAGGCGTAACTTACACCTGTTGCAGTTCCGGTGTTGGTAAAATCAACTCCAAGACCGGTACATTGAGGAGCGGTTGAAGTAAATGACGAAACCGGTGTGGGTTTGACAACAATAGTTTGTGTGCTGGTTTGGGTACAATACTGGCTGGCTACAGTAAATGTTATCGTTTTGGTTCCCGAAGAGGTATACATAATACCGGATGGGTTTGCCGAAGAAGAGAAAGCCGGAACGGCCCCCTGTCCAAGATCCCATGAGTATGACCAGTTGCTGCCGGTGCTTCCGGTATCGGTAAAGTTAATACCAACGGTTGAACACTGAGGTGCGTTAGACGTGAATCCGGCTACCGGAGTCAGGTTAATATTGTAAGTCTGTGTTGTTGAAGCCGAGCAACCGCTTGATGTATCAGTAACAGTAAGCGTGGTGCCGGTTAATCCGGCAATGCTATAAGTAATTCCGCCAGGATTCTGGGCACTCGAAGTGTCAGGTGTTGCTCCGCTTCCAAAATCCCACGACCATGTTACGCCAGCTGAAGTACCTGTGCTGGTAAAATTAACCGGTTGGCCGGTACATTGCGGTGCATTGGAAATAAAGCTGGCCGTTGGTGTTGAGTTAATTACTATAGTTTGAGTTTTGGTTTGTGTACATCCACCACCTGAAACCGTTAAACTAACTGTTTTACTTCCTGAAGATGCATATGATATACCGGAAGGGTTTTCAGCCGAAGAACCCGGAGGAGTTGCCCCAGTTCCAAAATCCCATGCATACGACCAGCTTCCACCCGTACTACCAGTATTAATAAAATTGATAGGCACCGTAGAGCATTGCGGCGCATTACTGCTAAACGAAGCAGTAGGCCCCTGGTTGATATTAATATTAAGCGTGGCGGTAGCAGTACAGCTTGAGCCGGTATTGGTAACAACAAGTGTAACAGTTTTGGTTCCCGCAGTGCTGTAAACAACTCCTGTTGGGTTTTGCGCGGTACTGGTTGCAGGTGTTGCGCCTGGCCCAAAGTCCCATGCATAAGTTACACCTGTTGCGGTGCTTGCGTTATTGAAATCAACCCCAATACCTGTGCACTGTGGTGCGGTAGATGAGAAAGATGCTGTTGGGGTAGAATCGATTACAATAGTTTGTGTAGCTTCAATCTTACAGTAGAAACCATTGGTAATGGTAAAGGTAACCGTTTTGGTTCCCGTTGATGAGTAAGTTATGCCAACCGGATTTTCAGCTATAGATGTTGAAGGAGAAGCCCCTAAACCAAAATCCCAGAAATAAGCGTAGTTAACACCCGAACTTCCCGTATTGGTAAAGTTAACAGGGGTATTGGAACAAACCGGTGCTGTTGAAGTGAAGGTTGTAACCGGTATAGGGTTGATGGTAATGATATGAACAAAAGTATCAGCCAGGGTACATCCTGCATTGGTGTAGGATACAATATGCGTTACAATCTTAGCTCCGGTGGTATCGTAAAGAATATTAACCGGGTTTACCGCAGTTGAAGTTGCTGGTATCGCTCCATATCCGAAATTCCAGAAAGATTGCGCATTCGCGCCCAAATTACCGATTTCATAAAAATTAACCGGTTGGCCTAAACACCCGTTATCGCCGTTTTCTGGCACCGAGGAAGTAAAGTCGGCACCTACTACTCCTATATCAGCAGATCTGGTTGCAGTATCGGAACAGGTTCCGTTGCTTACTATAAGGGTAACAGTTTGAATGCCGGTTGATGCATAAGTTACTGTATCAGGGCCGGCATTGGTTGCTGTGGCAGGGGTGGCTCCTGTGCCAAAATTCCAGTTATATGAAGTTATGGTGCCTGTGCTGCTATCGGTAAAAACAACAATTCCCGGAGGGAAACATACCGGGCCGTCATTTCCAAATGCCGCCACAGGCGAGCTAATAATGGTTATGTTTTGTGTATCACTAACGGTACAAAAACCGTTATTGATTGAGAAGATTACAGGTAAACTACCTCCGGTGGCAAACACAATACCGGTTGGGTTTTGTAAGGTTGAAGTATCAGGAGTTGAGCCTGCTCCAAAATTCCAGGAATACGAATTACCTGCACCTGCACTACCGGTATTGGTAAAGTTGATAGGCGTTCCGGCACATTGCGGTGCGGTAGAGGTAAACGAAGGTGCCGCAGGATTACCCACAACCACGGTAACCTGAGCTGCGGCTCCGCTGCAACCGTTTATACTTACCGAAACAGTAAAAATAGAGTCATCTGTAAGTGTGGCATTATTTATTACCGGGTTTTGGTTGTTTGAAGTAAACCCACCCGGGCCTGTCCACAAATAAGTTGCTCCTGCAATAGAATCAGCAGTTAAACTTAATGTTGCACCAGTACAAACAGGGCTGTTGCTTCCGGCAACAGGTGCCGGTGGCAACGGATAGATAACCACAGATGTTGACGCAGCTGCACTGTTACATCCCAGCACAGTTTCAATTAAAGAATAAGCGCCTGAATCTGCTTCAACTGCATTCGGGATAGTAGGATTTTGTGAAGAAGAAGTAAATCCGTTAGGACCGGTCCAGCTGTAAGATGCACCGGCAACAGTGTTTGAATTTAAATCTATAGTAGCACCCGCACATACAGGACTATTGCTGCTAACTATTGGTGTAGCAGGGATTGAATTTATAACCACATTTGTAGTACCAGGGTGACTAGGACAACCCGATATGATTGCGGTTACCGAATAGGTACCTCCGGAGGCAAGAGTAACACCCGGCAAAGATGGGTTTTGTAAATTTGAAGTAAACCCGTTAGGGCCACTCCAGATATATGTGGAATTAACAATACTATCGGCAGTTAAATTTAAAGTATCACCCACGCACAATGGGCTATTGCTACCGGTAACAGGTGCCGGTGGAACCGGATTGATGGCTACATCGGTAGTTAACGCAGCTGTGTGACAACCGGCTGCAAGCACCCTAAGCGTATACATGCCGGTATCGGCAGGCACAGCATTGATAATTGAAGGGTTTTGCAGGTTTGAAGTAAAGCCGTTAGGCCCTGACCAGAAATAACTTGCGCCGGCAAAATTGCCCGCAGTAAGTTGAATAGTTCCGCTATCGCATACAGGGCTGTTGCTGCCAACATTAACTGTAGGTATCGGGTTAATAACAACAGTGGTTGTTGCGGCACTGCTGCTATTGCAGCCTTTAAAAACTGCAACTACGGAGTAAGTACCTGAATCAGCAAGTATAGCATTTGGGATAACCGGGTTTTCAGCGGCCGATGTGAATCCGTTAGGGCCGGTCCATTGATATCCGCCAATCCCTACAGCAAATGTAGCAGAAAGTTTAAGCGTATCACCCGCACACAAAGGGCCGTTGTTTGATGCAACCGGGGTTGGTATAGTGGAAACTACTACATGAACAGTGCCCGGTGTATTGCTTGGGCAGCCATTTACATAGGCAACCACAGAATAAGTTCCTGAATCGCTTAAAGTGATATTTCTTATAGTAGGATTTTGCAGCGTAGAAGTGAATCCATTAGGACCGGTCCAAACGTAAGTGGCATTGGCTATGGTCGCAGCATTTAATTGCAGGGTACCACCGGCACAAATAGGGCTATTGCTTGTAACAACCGGCACCGGAGTTGTATTTATAACAACAGTGGTAACACCTCTGCCACTCTGGCATCCACCAAGGGTAGCAACCACCGTATAAGTTCCTGAAGCGGCAGCGGTGGCATTGGTAATAGAAGTATCTCCCGATGAAGAAGTAAAGCCATTGGGCCCTGTCCATGAATAGGATGCACCTGCCACAGTATTTACAAAAAGCAATAATGTTGAATCACTACATACCGGGCTGTTACTACCTGCCACAGGCGCAGCAGGGATTGGGTTAATAACTACATCGGTTTTTCCTGTATCGCTAACACAGCCTGATATATTCGCAATAACTGAATAAACACCGGAATCAGCTTGTGTAACTCCGGTTATAGAAGGATTTTGCAGGTTAGAGGTAAAGCCATTCGGCCCGGTCCAACTGAAAGTTGCACCTGTAATATTTGCAACAGTTAAGTTTAATGTATTTCCTTCACAAACCGGGCTGTTGCTGCCCGTTACAGGCGCTGAAGGCGCAGCACTGATACTTACCACAGTTGTTGCCGGGGCACTTGCACAACCAGCAACCGTTGCTATCACACTATAAGTTCCGGCTTCTGTACTGTTTACATTGGCGATAGAAGGATTTTGCAAAGTAGAAGTAAAACCGTTCGGCCCGGTCCAGCTATAGGTAGCACCCGCAATGGTTGTAGCGGTAAGATTCAGCGTTGTTCCGGCACAAACAGGGCCGTTGTTGCCAGCCACAGGCGCAGGAGTAATGTTAATTACAACGGTCACCGTAGCTGGTGCAGAAATACAGGCTCCGCCGTTAGACTGCGTAACCTGATAATTGCCCGCATTTGCACTCGTTGCATTCGGAATAACCGGATTTTTTGAAGTTGAAGTAAAACCATTTGGGCCCGTCCAGCTAAAAGTTGTTCCGGCTCCTGTAGCAGATAACTTAACAGTATCTCCTGAACAAACTGGACTGTTGCTACCTGCTGTAGGTGGAGGCAGCACACTGGTAATACTTACCAGGGCTGAATCGGGATAAGAAGGACAGCCATTAGCCGTATTTTTTACGGTAAGATAATAGGTACCGGTGTTACTTGCCGATACGTTTGCCACTGTAGTATCCTGTGCTGAACTCTTAAAGTTAGAAGGACCGCTCCAGGCATAGGTAAATCCGGTTTGTGCCGGAGTTGACAGATCCAGAGTTTGCCCTGCACACAATGGGCTGTTGGTGGTAATAGCTGGCGGTGCATAAGCCGGGGTAACCAATACAGTTACCACAGCATTCGTATCACCGGTTAATGAGCAATAATCACCGTTAATAGTTCGTCTGAACAAATAAGTACCTGTAAAAGAGTCAATGGCCGCAGGTGTGTAATTCTGCGTAGTAGCACCCGGAATGCTGGTCCAGGTTATACCATTATTAATACTATACTGCCATTGATAAGTGCTGATAACCGGCACACCATTTGGATACGCTCCCGCAGTTCCATCGGTTTGCCCAACCCCATTACGGATAATGGTTGGAATTATGTAAGCCGGAGTACTGGCTGTAATCAGTTGTGGCGCCTGTCCGCAGGCAATAGATTGGTTGCCACCGCTGGTTATACTATTACCTGCCAAATCCGGTGGGTTGGCCATGCTTACAATTACCGGTAAGTAAACCGTTCCATTGACCGTAGAGTTAACTGAATCCAAAGTGCCCCGGGTTAATGGAAAGTCATTTGATTCAGAAGTAATACCCAGATAAATACGGCAGTTATTAAATTTAATGCCACGTTCGCCGGTAGGGTCTAATTCGTTGCCCTTGCCACCTAAATAAGTATAGAATAATAAACTATCGCCGGTACTTCCGCTTAATTTAAAGAATACCGCGTCGTAATTGGTAGGGTCATAACCCGATGTTTGAACCGGGCTACCTGCTGCAGGAATTGTGGTTGGAGTAAATTTACTGTTGGTGTATCCCAACATATAAACGTCGTTGTTCTCATCCACATTTATGCCACCCATGTTATCTGAACCATTTGCACCGTTACCCCCGATATAGGTACCCCAGGTTGTATTTGCGGTGCCGGAAATTGGCAAAGATGCAAGGAAAAAGTCCTGTCCACCGCCCGGATAAGTAGATTGGAAGGTGGCCGTTGGTATATTAGATGCGCTAAGTCCGGTGGTCATACCGCCAATAATAACCTGGGTCTTTTGTTGGTTTACTTCCATACATAGCAGCCCGGTTGATTTGCCGGCACCGGAATTAAAATATCTGGACCAGTTGGCATTACCGGTGGAAGAATCCACTGACATAATCCAGCCATCCTGTGTACCCGTTAAAGTTGTTTGAACAGGGTTGTTGTATGAAATATTTGTACTTCCGTTGGTGTGCCCGCCAAAAAGAATATGACCAACAGCATCAATCGAAGCCGTATAAAACTCGTTTACGCTTCCATTAGAAGCAAATTGTTT
Organism: uncultured Bacteroidota bacterium; assembly: GCA_903889265.1. GTDB lineage: Bacteria > Bacteroidota > Bacteroidia > Chitinophagales > LD1 > Bog-950. Next base: position 9,384 of record CAISWS010000356.1, on the reverse strand, counting down.
TGTCCATCTAATGGTGTTAAGGTCACTTGAAAGCCGTAAAACGTATCCGTTGATGTTCCCGTTACCGGCAGGGGCCAAAGTGCCGTTTGGATAAACGGCTGCAGGCACGTCTCCATCTGCCACCGTAGAAGCCTGTTGATTTACAAATCCTGCGGTAACCACGTCAAAAGTATTGGCACCTGTTTTGAGTATTCTTAAATCATAAAAATTAGGATTTAAGTTAGTATTAGCGGTACCAATATCGCGGACTTCAGCCCAAGTACCTGTAGGGGCAATTTTTGCCACAAAAACCTGTTGGCCACCATTTACCGCCCTTTGGGTCCATGTTGGGGTTGGGGCACCCGTTCCATAAGTAGTATTCAGGTCCTGGTTGGTTACCCCGGTAATATACATATAACCATCGGGGCCAACTGTGCATGCATATGGATTGGTGGTACTTGTTCCACCAAGGTAAGTCTGCCAAACACATACTCCGCTTCCGCCTGGCACGGCAGGTTCTGTGTATTTAGATAACCAAAGTATAACCGAGCCACCGGTACCGGTATAAGTTGTTTGAAACGCACCCACGGTTACCAAACCGTTACCTCCCCGGCTTAATACATAAATATTACCCGCAGCGTCCACATCAATACCATGACAATGCGCGGCCACGTTGGTATTGCTGGCTATCCAGGTTGCCCAGCGCATTACTATAGGATCAATGACCAGGGTCTGGCTTTTATCGTAATCCGGAATTTCAAAACTGATAGCATTTTTTCCGTTTAAACGGTATTTCACTTTTATTTCAGTACGTTGGCCCTTGGCATCAACCAAATAGCAAACCGGGCTGGGAATAGTAATATTACCAATTGGCGCTGGTATAACAAGGCCGCCTTTGCTGTCAAGTTTCAGCTCGTCAATTCCATCAACCTGCATATTTATCTGCTTCGTATCCGCCCCCGGGCTTACTATAATATCGTTTTCCAGATTTCCCCCTGCACCAGTATAGTACTTTACATGCACTCCCGGATAAACATCTTTATAGGTAATTACATTATAGCTGTGCACATTGGTTGTTGAGCTCGATTCATCACCGGTCAGGTAATTTGAAACATCTGTATTTTCACCTTCACGTGCAATACTTTTGGGGCTTGCTTTACTGCTACCAATAAAGTTAAGTCTCCATCCAAAACCCTTTAATGGCGGAGCTGGCCCCAGGTCCTGAATTGTTTTTCCGGGACGGTGACCGGTCATTATCTGCTCAACCTCCATATCATATTTGCTGGCTTCCGACATGCTTGAATTATCAAACACACCAATTATCATACCCTCCGGTGTTGCAAGCATTTGTCCGCCTTCAACATCTGCTTTAAAAAGCACGTGCTCAGGCCACTGCCCTTTGTTTTCAACAAAGGGAATTGACTTATTGGCATTGCTGGTAAGTTGAACCAACTGCTCATCCGTAAGCTTCTTATAAGGTGACTGAGCGTTTAACGGATTAATAACCGGTAATAACAAACCCATCATCGCGGTAACCGCAAATGCTTTAATACTCATCATAAAAGATTTTTTTGTCTTTAAATTATTGGTACTTATTTCTTCCCGTAAGCACTCGCGGTTAAGCGCCTGATTGCAGCTTACTGTTATTTTGTTGAGAGAGAGATTTTGTGGAGCAGAGTAAAATTTACCCATAGTTTAATTTTTATTGCGCTTTTGTATGCTGTTAGTTACTTTAATTACATCCAACTACAATATCAAAACCCGGGAGGTATAAACAACTGAGTCAGCAAACCATTAGCTGATATTCAGTGAGCCAATAAAACTAAATTCCATTTGTTGCGACCCATTGTAAACAATGTGTGTCCGTCGCTATTTCAAATTGATATGGTAAGGTTAAAAATAATAAAGTGGATATGCAAATCTTTTATAGTTACTTTTTTAACAAATAACCAAATGTCCCCATTTTATAGCAAAAAAGACAACTATTACGCCAGCTTTAATAACCGGTACCGGCACCGGTTTTAAGGCATGGTATAAGGGCAGCATTATAAATCGTAATTCTTTTTACTTATTATATAGTCCGCCGCCTCACGTCTTAGTGCTTTGGGATTAATGGCATAGGTACTTAACATCAGGCCCACTAATCTTTTCAATACAAATTTCTCTGCGCCACCGGCATAGCTGTCAATGGCATTGTGGGCCGCTTTCCGGGCTGTGTCAAGCGCATCATATAAAAACAGCTGCGCAAGCTTGGTTTTAACTTCAAGCACAGCCTTATCGGTATCCTTCCTTTCACTTAACTTTTTTACCCTTAAAAATGCAGACTCGGCTATAAATGCCATGGCCAGTATATCGGCCAGGTTCATTACTATTTCCTGTTCGTCTACTAACTTTTCTTTCAGCTTCGCTCCTGCCGCACCGGTTATAATCAGAAATAAACTTTTCAGGTTATTTACAAACATAAACTCGCGAGATAGAAAGCCTCCTGCAAAAGGATTAAAATTGCGCGCTATTGCTGAAGGGACCGACCTGGCCGCTTTTTTTATATTCAATTCCTTAGTAACAAAAGCCCTTTTATAAAACTCGCCCAGGCTTAGCATCCGGTTAATTTCGTTTGTGCCCTCGTAAATTTTAGTAATCCGGGCATCACGGTAAGCCATCTCTACACCGGTTTCCATGCTATAACCCATCCCCCCAAAAATCTGTATTGCTTCATCTGCAGTGTTACAAACAGCCTCGGACCCCACCACCTTTAAAATGGCACATTCAATGGCATATTCGCGCATCGAGTTTATTTTGGCATCATTACCGCTACTGCCCGACTTCAACAGTTCATCGTGTTTTTTATCTACCTGGGCCCCAATTCTGTAAACACCACTTTCAATAGCAAAGGTATTGGCAGCTATTATTCCAATCTTCTGTTTCATGGCACCAAAATCCGAGATAGGCTTATTAAACTGAATGCGCTGGGTAGCATACTCCACCGTTTTTTCAAGTCCATACTTCATGCCTCCAATACCGCCTGCCGCAATCTTAATCCGGCCACTATTTAAAATATTCAAAGCCATATTAAATCCTTTGCCACGTTCACCCAACAGGTTTTCTTTAGGTATTTTACAGTTATTAAAAAATACCTGCACCGTAGAAGAAGCCTTAATGCCCATCTTCTTTTCTTCTTTGCCTAAAGAGATACCTCCAAAATCCTTTTCAACAATAAATGCCGATAATTTTTCATCATTCTCAATTTTGGCAAACACAGTAAATACTTCGGCAAAACCTCCGTTGGTAATCCACATTTTCTGGCCATTCAGTATGTAATGCGTTCCTTCGGCATTTAACACAGCCCTTGATTTTGCACTATTAGCATCAGACCCCGACCCCGGTTCTGTCAGGCAATACGAACACCCCTTCTCCCCACTGGCAATGCCGGGCAGGTATTTTGCTTTTTGCTCCTCGGTTCCATACCAGGTAATGGGTAGCGAGCCTATTGAAGTTTGGCAACCTATTGTGGTAGCAAACGAAAAACCAAGTGCCAGGTTTTCAGTAAATAATAGTGAGCTGTTAAAATCAAGCCCCATACCACCGTATTTCTCATCTACCGATACGCCACAAAAGCCAAGCTCAGAGGCCCTTCGGAATATCTCCATCACCTGGTCCTTATCCTTCTCGGCATCCATGGCCGCAACTTTGGCTATACCAAGGCCCTGAACTTCCCGCAGCATAAATTCCTTTACGCTTTTCGATATCATCAATTGCTCTTCTGTAAATTCTTCCGGAATAAACACGTCAGCCACATTTGCCTGCTCCAGTAAAAATGAACCTCCGGTAAGTTTTGAGTTAGATGCCATAATTTATAATTAGTTCTTTTGTGCCTTAAATATGTAAAACTTATTTTAAACGCTGGTGCTGTAAAATCCTGAAAGGGCAACTATAAGTTGCAGCTGTGAAACACAAAACCCGCGACTGGCGCGGGCTTGAAGAGATTTGAAAGATTTTAAAACCAATTTTGTGGTTTGGGAGGGAATTGAACCCCCGACACATAGATTTTCAGTCTATTGCTCTACCAACTGAGCTACCAAACCATCCGGCAACAGCTTTTCGGCCATTGGGACGGCAAAAGTAAATATTTCTTCAACTTTGCAAAACCTAAAATGCTTTAGGGTGCAATTTTATTGCAGAAACTTTTCCCAGCCTTCCGTTACTTCTTTTTCTTTTGCCCCCTGGTTTTAGGCTTGCCGTATTTCAATTTAAGCTTCTCTCCTCTTGAAACCGGTGCATTTACCTTCTTGTTTTTCTCACTTTTTTCGTGGAAAGCCCCGGTGGGTTCTTTTCGTTCAAACTTATCCTGTATGTTTTTAACCAGGTTTTTAGGCATCTCATCCGGGGTAAGTTTATCAACAATTACAAGTTCTGCCGGCAAAGGCAACATAGGAATGGCGGTATTCATCAACGTTTCAATAGCCGCTTTGTATGCCATTTCTTTAGGGGTAGTGAAGGTTATAGCGATACCTTCCTTATCCGCCCTGCCCGTCCGTCCTATACGGTGGATGTAATTCTCAGCCTCATCCGGAGTATCAAAATTAATTACGTGCGATACCTCAGCAATGTCAAGGCCACGCGCAATAATATCCGTAGCAATCAGCACCCGGTATTCACCACTCTGAAACTTCTTCACGGTGTCAAACCTGTTATTCTGGCTTTTGTTGGAGTGTATAACCCCAATCTGGCCTGGGAACTTCTCTCCTATCTGCTCATATAACTGATCGGCAAGTTTTTTGGTGGCGGCAAATACCAGCACCTTTTTAAACTCAGCATTATCTGCCAGCAGCAATTCAAGCATATTCACCTTGGTATAAAAGTTAGGCAACTCGTAACCCGATTGCTTAATATTATCCAAGGGCGTGCCGGTGGGTGCAGCTTCAATTTTAACAGGGCCGTTAAAGTAATGGTTAATCAGCGCCTCCACATCATCCGTTATGGTAGCCGAAAACATCAGGTTCTGCTTCCGTTCGGGCAACAGGTTTAATATAGTTGTAAGCTGATATTTAAAACCAAGCCCCAGCATTTCGTCCACCTCATCAATTACCAGGCGCTTAACCGTTTTTAAGTTTACCGTGCCGTTTAATACCAGGTCAACCAAACGTCCGGGCGTAGCAACTAAAATATCTACACCACCGCTAAGCAGGGCCATTTGTGGTTTCATGTTAACGCCACCGTAAACACCTTCCACTTTCACACTCATATAAGTGCTTAGTTTTTTGGCAACCTCCACCACCTGCACAACCAGTTCGCGGGTTGGCACTAACACCAATACCTTTAATACCTTGTTTTTTGAGAACTCCCACTGCCGCAGGCAAGGCAACAGGTAGGCCATGGTTTTACCGGTTCCGGTTTGCGCTATGCCCACCACATCTCTGCCCGACATAATTACCGGAAACCCCTTGTGCTGTATCGTTGTAGGATATACATACCCCAATTCTTCCAAAGCATTAAGCAAAGGCCTGTTCAAATTTAACTCGTCAAATTTCATGCGCGTATTTACTGATTTGTGGCGAAGGTAGCTTTTACGCCGTTACTTCGGTAAATGATAACTATTAGCTTTGCCCACTTTACCTGTGCAAAACAATTTTGCACTATTTTCCGTTGATGATTTCTGAAATAAAGCCGCGATAATTTAACCTCAAAATATATTAAAACATGTCCCAACTCTTCTCACCTCTAACCATCAAATCCCTCCAACTCCGCAATCGCATCGTTGTTTCGCCTATGTGCCAATACTCGTCTGTAGATGGTTTTGCTAACGATTGGCACCTGGTTCACCTGGGCAGCCGTGCTGCAGGAGGAGCTGCTGTTGTTTTAACGGAGGCTATCGCTGTGGCCCCTGAAGGCCGCATTTCGCCCTCAGACCTCGGTATATGGAAAGATGAGCATGTTGAGTTCCTGAAGCGCATAACCACCTTTATAAAGGCTCAGGGAGCCATTCCTGGCACCCAATTAGCCCATGCAGGCCGCAAGGCAAGCACGCATGCACCCTGGTTAGGAAACGGTGCTGTATCAAAAGAAAACGGAGGCTGGCAACCCGTAGCGCCCACTGCCGCTGCGTTTAAAGAGGGCGATTTAGTGCCCTCCGAATTAAGCATTACCGAAATAGCCACCATCGTAAACCAGTTTAAACAGGCAGCAAAGCGCGCATTAGACGCAGGCTTTCAAATCATCGAATTGCATGGGGCGCATGGCTACCTTATCAACGAATTTTTATCGCCGTTAAGTAATCGCCGCACCGACCAATACGGCGGCCCGTTCGAAAACCGCATCCGTTTTCTGTTAGAAATTATTGAAAGCATCAAACAGGTTTGGCCTGATTCGCTCCCCATTTTCCTCAGAATATCTGCCACCGACTGGGCCGAAGGCGGATGGACCGAAGCCGATTCAATTCAATTGGCAAATCTGGTAAAAGACAAAGGTATAGACCTGATGGACTGCTCCAGCGGCGGCAATGCACCGCATGTTAAAATACCGGTTAAGCCACTCTACCAGTTAAGCTTTGCCACTAACATTAAAAAGGCAACCGGCATTTTAACCGGTGCTGTAGGTATGATAACCACCCCTGAAGAATGCGAAAACATTATTGCCAATGGCGAAGCAGACCTGGTATTTATGGCCCGCGAGTTTTTAAGGGACCCATACTTTCCGCTCCGGGCTGCATACGAGTTAAAAGCCGAAACCACCTGGCCAAAACAATACGAACGGGCGAAAAAGAAACCGCTATAAACCTTTAAACAGCCGGTTGGCCGCTAACAGGAAATAAAGTTACCGGGCCAACGTTAGCCTTGCTAATTTTCTATAATTGCGCTGTGGAAACAATACGAAGGCCGCTTTTGCCGATAAATTGTCCGGTTTTACCGACTAATATTACAGCAACAAATATTAAGCGCTAGTATTCATGCCAAATAAACACTTAAATCAAATAGCTATACATTGCCTGTAAGTAAACTCAAAAGCTAACTGAACCAACCGGTTAACAATAAATGCAAAAAAACAGCATAAAAATATGGGTATGGATGCTTTGCATTTTTGTTACTGCTGCACTGCCTGCACAACGCGTGGCCGATTTTATTACCATTGGCCGCATGGAACTAAGCCAGGACCACTACGCCAAGGCTATTGAAAGTTTAAACATTGGCCTTAAACTAAACCCCACCAGTTACGATGGCTACTGCATGCGCGCCTTTGCAAAACGCCAGCTGGATGATTACGAGGGCTCGGAAGAAGACTGGACCAGGGCCATAGAGGTATTCCCCAACCGCAGCGATGTGTATGCCGAGCGTGCCTACACCCGAACCCAACTCTATAATTACGCCGGTGCGCTTGACGACTATAAAAAAGCCCTCGAACTGGACTCCAACAACTCTGAAATATACGTAAGCCGGGCTATCACCTATCTTTCATTACAACAATTCGAACTGGCGGTTAACGACTGCAACCAGGCTGAAAAAATGCACTCGAAAGATGAAAACCTCTACATCATCCGCGGTGCCGGCGAAACGCAGTTAAAGCGATATACTGAAGCCATTGCCGATTTTAACCGGGCCATTGCCCGAAAACCAACCATAGTGCGCACCTATGTTGACAGGGGCCTTGCACGCCTGGGTGCCGGTGATAAAGACTCTGCCATGATTGACTTTAACCTGGCACTGCACATAGACTCGGTAAACACTTACGCCATGTTTCAAAAGGCCTTGCTGGAAACAGACCAGGAGAAATACACCGAAGCACTGGCGGATATGAATAAGGTTTTATTACTAGCCCCCTATTCCTCTTCTGCTTACTTTAACCGGGCCATATTAAAAAGTAAAATGAAAGATTACTACGGCGCACTAAACGACTATAGCGCAGTATTAAACCTTACCCCCGAACATATCCTCTCCTACTACAACCGCGCCAACCTGCAATACGAACACGGCAACCTGCACGAGGCGCTGGATGATTACAGCAAGGTAATAGAACTATACCCCGAGTTTATTGATGCCTACCGCAACCGCGCCGAAGTAAAAAAGGCCATGAATAACCCTAAGGCCGCAGCGCTGGATATTAAGAAAGCCGATGAACTGCAAGACCTTCAAAAAACCGCCAGCGACAGCACAAAATATTCCGAAGGTTTGAAGCTGATGAAAATGATAACCCTGGCCGATGATTTCGAAACATCTAAAGAAGCCAAAAACAAAATACAGTATGCGCATATTGATATACAGCCACAACCCATCTACTCCGTTATATTGTTCCCCACGGCCGGCAATAAAATACGCACGTATGATGCAGTAAAGAAAAAGCATTACGCCAATGCCGACCTCACCCTCTTCAACAAAAACGATAGCCTGGATGTGCGCTTAATTAAAAAGAAATTCGACCAGCTGGATACTGCCATTAACAACTACCCCGGCAAAGCTTCTAACTACGCCGACCGTGGCATTATTTTCAGCGCCCTTGAAAGTTACGACCACGCCCTCTCCGATTTTGATAAAGCTATAGACCTGGACCCCTTCAATGCCCTCAGCTATTTTAGCCGGGCCAACACACGCTTAAAACTCCTCAACCTGCAACGCTCCGATAACCCTGCGGTTACCGCAAAACTCAACAGCCTCTCCGTGCAAATGGTAGCAGGCAACAGTTACGAAGCCGCCATCAGCGACTACACCAGCGCCCTCGCCCTCGACTCAACATTCTCCTTTGCCTGGTATAACCGCGCCTCGGCAAAAATGTTTATCAACGACTACGATGGCGCCCTCAACGACCTCACCACAGCCATCCACTTCGACCCTAACCTGGCCGAAGCCTACTACAACAAAGGGCTCCTCCTCATCCTCACCCACCAAAACGAAGCATCCTGCATCAACCTCAGCAAAGCCGGTGAGTTGGGTATCTTAGAAGCCTATCCGGTTATTAAAAAGTATTGCGATAAGTAAAGGAATTAGTTTATATAAATAAAGGCGTGCCCCTCGCAGGGCCTCGGGTCAGGCTATCCGTTACAAGGCTCCGCTCCCAAAGCCTCGCATCACCTTTCCACTACTATCCTTCACGCTAGCCGCTAAGCATAATTGTATTAACTCCGGAGAAGTGGCCCTATGGCAGCATGAAAAAAGGCCATTCCAAAACTCCATCGCAGCCACCGTTTACCTTCCCAGTTCGTAGCGATGGGACTATATTTCAGGGTAACATCTTTGCTGTTTTTAACTCCCTGCTGGTTTAGTCAACGTGTATTCAAATTTTGTAATTTCGTTTAACGGGCCATGGTAAGTTAAATAAATTATCATATTTTAGTCACTAAATATGTGCTTACCGGTAATTAATAAATAACACCCTGCAAAAAAAATGAAAACCATATTTGCTTTTATCTTAGTCGTCGTT
>CAISWS010000355.1 GCA_903889265.1 uncultured Bacteroidota bacterium | reverse complement strand
GGTTAACGGCTGCCGGGTAAACAGCCTCAAGGCGACCATATTCACCGCACCTGTGTGCATACTCCAGGGCCAGTGTAATACGCTGGTGCGCCAACGGCAGATTATGCTGATGTAGCGCTATATCTCCCAAAAGCGCCAACGAGTGCGAAGCATTATCCCACCCATTCCGCGATTCGCAAAAAGCAACATCCTTTTTTAACAGCGGCTCTGCATCTTTGTAATTACCTTGCCGGTAATAGTTTTCGCCCAAATCGCCCTGCGTTACTATTTGCCACAGGGTGTCGTTATGCGCTGTTGCTAAATTATAACTACGCTCAAAATAAACGTTGGAAGAATCAAGCATGTTTAAATGACTATAAGCGCTCGCCATTTCATTCAATATCTTCATGTAATAATAATACAGGTCGTATTTACCGCTTGCCGCAAGGGCATCCTTGTAAAGTTTAATAGCCTCATTATATTCCCTGAAGCTATAATGAAGGTCTCCTAAAAGATAAAGGTCTATTTGTTTAATAGGGTACACATCCGGGCTTTGTGCTTCCAGTAATTGCACCGACTTGGTTAAATGAATCATACCCGATTCATATAGCTTGTTATCAAATAACCTTGTGCCCAACAGGCTTTCGGTCCGGGCTTCCAGCCAAAGTGCGTTTTTATTTTGCGCTTTGGCTATAAAGGCAAGTAGCATTTTGGTAAGCTCCGGTATCCGGTTATCGTAACGATATGCATAATAGTGCGCTTCCATCAGGTCGGCCTCCGGCAAAAGGTCATCATCATGGTTTTGTTTTGCCAGCTCTCTTACCGTAGCAATGGCCGAAAATATAGTGGATGAATCGCGGTAACGTATAAACTCGTTGTAGTAATCGAAAAGGGCCGCAGTGCGTTCTGTATGTGTTCGGTTAACCAGCAGTTTATAATCCGGGTGGGTTATATCAATGGTAAAGCTGGCAGCTGCATTGCATAGCAGCGCCGTAAACCAAAACAGAAGACAAAGTGTAAATACTCTCATCAGCCGGCAACAAATATATAATAAACTTTTTCTGATAGGCCAGTGGCAATAAACAAGGGGATGTCCTTCCGCTCAGTAATCTTACACAACATGCCCGTTGGCAGTTCAAAAATAAATCTCCCAAAACACCCGCCAGAGGCGCATCGGTCAATGCCTGAAAAACCCGCACCAGGGCTGATGTGGGAATAATGCAATTAATTCTGATAATTCTGTAATGCACATAACATCGCATCTGCCCATCTTGCATAAACAAATTAAAAAGTCAAACTATGGGTAGCTTATACAAAAAAAACGACGACCTGATACTTCTCCGCCAAGCCGTAAGGCTCTGTCAGGGCATTGAACCTTACATTGATGTACTAGGCCTTAACTGGAACGAGGTGAGAAATTTTAAAGATGAAATTCAGGCTATCATGTATGTAACCGAAAACTTTAAGTCGCTCGCCAATAGCTTTTTTATCTCTAACATGGGCACCGTACGCCGCAGTATGCGGTTACTGGTGCAGCAATGCGAAACCAGTGCAAACTACACGCCCGAAATAGGTAAGGCACTGGGCATAGAAAAGGATACAGGCTACCACGCCCCTTCATATCCCGACCTTACTGTTTATTTGAGTAACCTTAATTAAGCGAGGTCACAAAGCCGGAAAATTAATATTTCAACCGGTCCATATTATTGCGCCGGCAAACTCAAAATGCTTTTAATGCAGAATGGCACTTTGCGCATTTCATATCTGATTAGGATCGTAACCATATAGAGCATAACCCGCTTGGGCTAAAAATCTTTTTAAAATCAATCAGAAAAAGAAAACAACAACTACCTGTAAACATCTTTACGATGGCCAACTTTTATTACATCCACAATCAATTCAGCATCGAAGATTTTATAAATTACCCGGTAGTCGCCCACCCGGATGCGGTAATGGTTATCGAAGTTTACCATTTTTTTGCAGCCCGTTGGTCCTGGGTTTTCAGCCAGTTCATTAATTGAACTGATAATCTTTAACCTGATAGGTTTCTGAATCTTCTCCGGTTCTTTTTAGGCAGAGGCCTTTGGTGTAATATTATAGGCCATTAATCTTTGTTAAGCAGGTCGTTTTTAACCTTCTCCCATACTACCGAGGGCTCATCTTCGCGAAGAATGATATCCAGTGTATCTTCCAGTTCTTCAAAAAATTCATCCTTTGTTTTTATATCGCGAAGTTTTTCAAGCTCAATTACAACCGCAGTTTTATGTCCTGCTTCATCAGTAATATATTTTACCCCATCCATGATTTCGGTTTTTGTAAAGATAAATAAATTAATCCTGCCCTGGCAGAACGAAATCAATTTACGCAGATTCAGGCACTAAGTTTTTGCGTTAAGCGGCATTATTTCAGCAACGTAACCGTTCCCACCTTCTTCACCCCATCCACATCATTGGCCAGGCGGAGTTTGAAAACGTAAACGTAAACACCGGGCAGGCATTTCTGGCCTTTGAAGGTGCCATCCCATGCAGTTGATGGATCATCATGTACTTTTTCGCCCCAGCGGTCAAATACATCAAATTCCAGTACCGTTACACCTTCCTGCGATTGTATGTAGAAGTCATCATTTCTGCCATCGCCGTTAGGGGTAAATACATTGGGTATGTAAAAGTTTTGCGCGGGTAAAATCTTAACGGGCACAACAGCGCTATCGGTGCAGCCGTTAGCAGTATTGGCATACAACGTTACATTATAGCTGCCATATTGGGTAAAGTTAAACACCGCGTTTGAATCGGTTGAGGTTCCCAGGCCGCCAAAATTCCAGCTATAGCTGTTGGCGTTCAGGCTGGTATTTAAAAAGCTGATTTCGGTTTGTGGCAACTGTATAACCGTTGCGCTTGGCGTAAACCTGGCGGTAGGTGCCTGGTATATTTTTATATAACTGGTGTCGCTGCTGTCGGCGCTGCAGCCATTGGCCGTTACCGATAAACCCACATCATAACTACCGGTAGTGCTGTAAACATGGCAGGGAGCAGCAGCGGTTGATGTTTGCCCGTCGCCAAAACTCCACTGATAAGTGGAACCGGGCAATGCTATATTGCTGAAACAAATACTGGTGCCAGGGCAACCGGCTTGTGTGCTGGCTGTAAAAGCAGGTGAGGGTTCAGGGTAAATAGTAATGGTTTCGGTATCGGTATTACTGGCGCAACCGGCCCTGTAAATAGTGAGGCTTGCTATACTGCTTCCTAATGCAGAATACGATACAGTCTGGGTTTCAAACGCAGATGTAGCCGGTGTGGCATTAGCGCCAAAATTCCACACAAAACTATCGGTAGGCAATGCACTGCCTGTTGATGCGAAGTTGAACTGATTACCCGCAATACATCCGGATGCCGGTACTGAAAACTTTGCCTGCGGGGCTGGCTTAACACTTACAATTACGGTATCGGTGCCACTGCATCCATTGCCCGTTACGGTTAATACATAAGGCACATTAATCATGGTAGTGCCGGTGTTTGGCAAGCTTACGCCGGGTTCTCCGGCGGTATCGCTGCTTAACCCGGTTGATGGACTCCACAAATAAGTATAACCGGCTACATCGGGGTTGCCCATAAAAACCGTATCGCCACCACAAAATGCGGGCGGCATGCCCACCACAAAGGTTGGCAAAGGCTTAACAGTAACCAGCATGGTATCGGGTGTAGCTGTGCAGCCATTGTCGCTTACGTTTAGTATAACTGTATCTATACCCGGCGTGTTCCATTTAACCAGGTAAGGGCCTTTGGTAGTGCCGCTGTCTATAATACCTCCCCCAAAATACCAGGTATAAATGGCGTTTGTATCCGAAACTCCGGTATAAGCAATACTGCTGTTTACACCCTGGCATACAGGGCTGGTAACGGTAAATGTTGCCGTTGGCACAGGGCCAACTGTTACGGTTATTGAATCTGTAACCGCGCAGTTGTGTGCATCGGTACCTGTAACTATATATTTTGTGCTTAATGTAGGCGAAACCTGGTTGGTAGCGCCGCTGGTTCCGTTGCTCCAGCTATAACTAAGGGCGCCGCTTGCTGTAAGCGTAACACTATTGCCCGAACAAACACCGGCTAAGGGAGGGCTGATAGCTATGGCAGGCGTGTCCACGATAACCACGGCACTGGCACTGGCTGTGCAACTTCCGTTACTTACGGTAACAGTGTAAACGGTAGTAACCAGCGGATAAACAACAACTCCCTGAGACCTGCCCGGTGAACTACCGGCAGAAGGCAATGCTGCCCAATTATATGAATTTGGATTAGGTGAAGTATAACTACAGGTTAAAGTTACCGCTGCAGCTATACAGCTACTGGTAGTAGCCGGATTAATGGTAATTGAAAACGGAGTAACCGTAATGGTGGCCGTACCCGAAGCCGAACAGGTTCCGTTAGTTTCGGTAACGGTGTAAGGCGTAGTAACATTTGGCGAGGGGCTTATGGATGCGGTGGTTTCGCCATCACTCCATAAGTATAAACTGGCCGGGCTTGCCGTAAGCGTAGTGCTTACCCCCGGGCAGCTTGTTGGCGATGCCGGTGATATAGTGCCTGCTGGTGTTGGGTTAACGGTAAGCGTAAGTGTAGTTATACTATCGCAACCGGTTACGGTTGAAACACTGGTATTAGTATAAGTGCCGGAGGTAGTTAAGTTTTGTGCACCAAAAGTATAAATAGTTCCGCTGCAAATAGTTTGCGAAATAGCCACATTAATGGTAGGGTAAACAGTTAAACTAAGTGTGGTTATACTATCGCAGCCCGAACTGGCAGAAACTACTGTATCTTTATAAACACCGGTAGCAGTGTAATTATGTCCGCCAAAACTATAACCACTGCCCTGGCAAATATTTTCAGCAATGCCTTGTGTTATTACGCTGGCCAGGGTGAGTGTTATGTTGGTAGTGCTGTCGCAACCGGTAACTGTGCTGGGCACGGTTGTGGTATAGTTACCACCCGTAGTATAGGTTTGTCCGCCAAAAGTATAGCTGGTACAAAAAGTATGGTTGCCCAAATTTACTACCGGTGATGGATACACAGTAAATGGCGTTGCCGAGCTGGCATTGCCGCAGGGGGTGGTAACAGTTACCGTTCCGCTGGTTGTGCCTGTTGCAATGGTGCCGGTAATCTGGGTTGCTGTAACAACCAGGCCGGTTAGTGCTGTGCCGTTGATAGTTGCGCTGGTAGCTCCTGATAAAAGCGTACCTGTAATAGTTACCGTGCTGCCCACACAACCGCTGCCGGTTACGTTAGTAACAGTGGGGGTTGATACGGTATAAGTTATAATTACCTGGCCGGGGGTGCCACTGCCACCAGTGCCGCTGCCTGTGCCATGGAAGAACTGGTTTTCGCCACCGCTACCGCCGCCGCCGCCGCCTATACCGCCTGCTGCCGCATTGTCACCGTTTTCGTAATACGCAGCTGTAACTCCCCCGCCTGCACCACCTGCATACTGGGCGGTATTAGGGTTTCCTAAGCCGCCTGCGCCGCCTGTAGCGTTGGCATCGTTACCAGTTGCCGCAGGTGTTTGGCCATTGCCCGCATTACCTGCACCGCCGCCTCCGCCTCCGCCTGTGTTATCATCGCTGTTATTGCCTACGGCCCCGCTGCCGCCGGTATAAAAAGTCCCGGTACAGCCCACAAAAGTTCCTCCTCCACCTGCTCCTCCGGGGCTTGCCACCCCGGTGCTGCTGCCAATACCGGCACCTCCGCCAACACCGGTAACGGTAATGGTACCATTGGTTACGATGCTGCTGCCGCCCGCAGTTCCGTTTGTGCCATTGCTGCCACCAGTACCGGCAGTACCAACAGTTACTGTAAATGTTCCGCTAACGTTGGTTAATACAGCCTGGGCAAAACCGCCGCCACCGCCGCCGCTGCCGGTTGCCCCGCTGCTGGGTTCACCCGCACCGCCACCGCCACCACCTGCACCCCAGCACATAACTGTAATGCTGGTAACACAAGCAGGCACGGTAAAGGTGCCCGAAGTAGCAAAAACACGCGTTGTTTGCGCATTTAACGCAGTAAAATTAAGTGCAAAAGCCAGTAGCAGAAAAAAGCCTGTCTTAAAAAAAAGGGTGGTAAGATATCTATTCATTAAACCAGAAATTTTAAATCGGGGGTGCATAGCTACTATATTGGTGTTAAAATAAGGTCTTCTAATTGTTATCTGTGCGGCGCGAATTTAACCTTTTACCCCGACTTTTACCTTATCCAAGACAGTATTGAGGCACAAGAGGTTGCGTGGGGCAAGTGCTATAGTATTTGGCCAACAAATGCAGGCCCCTCCCCAACATCCCTTCGCTACCTGGTGATTGATAGAACAAGGAATGTTTCACCTGATACCACTTTTCCCTTTCTCTTCAAAAAACGGAGAAGTCCCACTGAAAGTGGGGGAAGGGGGCGACCAGCATTTCTCTATCAATCCCTCATTTGGCCATGTAAGACGAAGCAGAAACAGCAATGCATTGTTCACAAAACCTGTATACTTTGGCTTTAAAATATTCTTTATTATGAGTTTATTTTATTCTTTTACGTTACAAATACCTGCTTATGAAAACCAGAGCCCTACTCCTGTTAGCCTTTTGCAGCCTGTTATTCAGCACCGCGAGCCGTGCTCAGTGCAACGCAACTTATGTAGTAACCCCGCTGGGAAATGGCGCCTACGAGTTTCAGGCCAATTACACCCCGGTTGACGGATATACTTACTCTGATATCTGGAACCTGGGCCTGTATAACGGAACGGTAACGGGTCAGTCCTTTTTTCAGCAAACTTTTTATCTGTCGGGCACATATAATATATGCCATATCCTTATTGTGCAGGACTCGCTGGGCTTAACTCTGTGTAATGATACCAGTTGCCAGCAGGTGCTTATAACTGTTCCCACTCCGTGCATTCCGCAGTTTTCTGCCAACGGAACTCAAACCCAGAACACTTTTCTGGTAAGCTTTACAAATTCGATAGCCGATTACACCAACCTGAAAATTGTGTGGAATTACGGCGATGGCACCAGCGATGTGGGCATTGCTTCTCCCACACATATTTATCCGGCTTACAACACTTACAATTTCTGTTTGTACGCTACTGATACTGTGCACGGCTGCGTAGACAGTGCCTGCTCAACCATTAATGTTGACTCAACTTCGCCCTGTGCAGCATACCAATATGGCTCAATATCATCCGTGCAGCCATGGCTTACTACCGATAGTATTGTATTTACCGAATGGCAATTTGCAAACAGTGGATATGGAATTACCTGGAACTTTGGCGATGGGGCAGTTGGCTATGGAGACAGTGTGGCACACACCTACCTGGTAGCCGGCGAATATCAGGTTTGCGTTTACGATACCAACGCCCTTAATGGATGCACTTACAGTGTTTGCAAGCAAACTTCCGTTGACACCTGCTCAGCGGCCTTTGCCAACTTTACAATTTATCCTGCGCTTAATATGCCCCTGCAGATATATCATTATTCGGATTCAATATTGCCGCCGGGCACCAGCGCAACATGGAATTACGGGAATGGCATCATTGATTCTACAGGCAGTTATTCCACTGTAGTATATCCTGCGCCAGGCTTATATACCGTTTGCCTCAGCAATCAAATACCC
>CAISWS010000354.1 GCA_903889265.1 uncultured Bacteroidota bacterium | reverse complement strand
AGTCCCTCTTGGAATCACGCGCCCCCAGGGCAACACGCATTAAAAATGCTTAATTTTTTAGGTTTGAAAATCAATGATATACAAATTCTTATTTTTTTTAAAACCACCCTCATCATTCAAAAAGCTGTTTTCAATAATAGGTATCTGAGAGTGGGATTTTGTTTTGTTAATTTTTAATGCGTGTCGCCCTGCACGCGCCCCTAATACAAAGAATATTAATTTTAACTTTGCGTTTACAATCATTTGTAGGATGGAAGATGAAGCAAATAATAAAGTAAACGAGCCGGAGGTAGCTTATAAACCTGCCGGAAAAAAAACGATTACCTTTTACAACTCATTTGAGGAGATGGAGGAGGACAGATATCGTTACCTTGCATCCACCACCCATCAGCAAAGGCTTCAATATCTGGAAGAACGAAGAAAAGTCAAATTTCGCGACTACCTTCAGCCAGATGGCAAATTTCCACCTCTAAAAAGGACAATAACGATTATTAAAAACGGGCGATGAAATGAAGTTAAACTTTGCTGAAGATTTTAATGAGGTTTTAAGTGCATTTGCAAAACAGCAGGTAGATTTTCTAATAGTAGGAGGTTATGCCGTTAATTTTTACGGATATGACAGAAATACAGGGGACCTTGACATTTGGATAAACCCTGTTGAAGAAAACAAACAAAAAATTTATTCCGCCCTTATTTCATTAGGTTACAGCGACGATGATGCTAAGCAGGTTTTGGGTCTGGATTTTAACGGCCCATGCTGTTTTAAGTTGGGCGATGATAAATATCCGGTTGATATTTTCACCCACCTGCTTGGTGTAAAATATGAAGATGCCGCTAAAGAAAAAATACTTTTTCAGGAAGAAGAATCAATGAATGTTTATTTCATTAGCAGCAAGCATTTAGTTATCAATAAAATGCTGGCAGGCCGCGATAAGGATAAAATTGATATAGATGCCCTTCAAAGAATTATCAAACTCAAAAAGTAGAAGTATAAAAAAATGCCCCACAATTCTAAAGCTGCGGGGCATCAGTAATATCATTAATCAATAGCTGAAATTGTTGCCTCCTGAAGGTTTTTTAGGCCCCCATGATTTTCCCCCGCCCGAATGATGCTTTTTAGGAGCGCTTGTGTTTCCACCAGCAGGGCTTGATGTATTTCCCCCACCGGTCTTCTTGGTTTTATTGGCCCAATGGTTCCCGGCTTTATTAGGTGCCGAAGATTTACTTTGCCCCGAATGATGGGAAGGCTTTTTATGAAACTCTTTTTTAGGCGCTTCAAATTTGGTATTCATTTCAGCATGGCTCATTGGGTAAGGATGTTCTTCAATAACCGGCACCTGTATACCAATCAGTTTCTGAATATCCTTTAAATACGCCTTTTCCTCTCCATCACAAAAAGACATAGCCACACCGCTTAAACCTGCCCTGCCGGTACGGCCAATACGGTGCACATAAGTTTCAGGCACATTCGGCAACTCATAGTTAATAACATGCGAAAGGTTATCTACATCAATACCTCTTGCGGCAATATCAGTAGCTACCAGTACGCGTATCTTCTTGGTCTTAAAATCGGTGAGTGCATTTTGCCTGGCATTCTGCGATTTGTTACCGTGTATGGCCGCTGCTTTTACACCTGCTTTTAAAAGCTCTTTAGTAATTCTATCGGCCACATGCTTGGTGCGGGTAAACACAAGGGCGCTTTCAATGGCCTTATCTTTCAGTAAATGTATCAGCAACGATTTTTTATCGCTTTTGGTAACATAATACACCGACTGCGTTATTTTATCTACCGTCGATGAAACCGGGGTTACCTCAACATTCACCGGCTCAAATAAAATACTATCCGCCAGTTTTGAAATCACCGGCGGCATGGTGGCTGAGAAAAACAGGGTTTGGCGCTTGGCAGGTAATTTGGTTATCACCTTTTTAACGTCGTTGATAAAACCCATATCCAGCATGCGGTCAGCCTCATCCAGCACAAACATTTTTACATGATGTAAATGCACAAAGCGTTGGTTCATTAAATCAAGCAAACGTCCGGGGGTAGCTATTAAAATATCCACCCCTCTTTTCAAAGCCTCTGTCTGGCTGAATTGCGAAACACCACCATAAATAACCGTATGCCGTAATCCGGTATGTTTACCATACGCTGTAAAGCTTTCGCCAATTTGCACCGCAAGTTCGCGTGTTGGGGTCAGTATCAGGGCCTTGATAGGTTTATTCGGCCCGTCCTGTCCTTGCGTTGCGTTCAGCAACTGTAGTATCGGAATGGCAAATGCAGCGGTTTTACCGGTACCGGTTTGGGCGCAGCCCAACAAGTCGCGGCCTTTTAATACAACCGGAATGGCTTCTGCCTGTATAGGCGTAGGTTCAGTATATCCCTCAGTTTTTAAAGCCCTGAGGATAGGCTCAATAAGATTTAGATTTTCGAATGACATGTTTTTTGTTTAGCCGGAACTATTGACTTAATAAAATGATTACAGATATCAATTACCCGGTAAGATTTACGATTTATAAACGCACACTACGCTGACGGAAGGCGGGAGTGAATGCTATTTTCAGTGCAAAGATATTAAAAAATGTGAGAATGCCGGAAAGAAGATGAGTCTGAGATTACATTTAAAAACAATTCGGTAGCTATTTTTGGGCAAATTTAACTGTAGACGTCGGCTCCCGGCATTAACGTAGATTTAAAGTCCTTCTCCTTCGGAGAAGGATTTAGGATGAGGATACCTTCCTTTCAACCTCAATTCAATTAAATTTGCCGCAATCAAAATAAAGGAACCGGTATGGGCAACAGGGTCAGCGCAGTAGTTATTATAGTTCTTTTGGCAGTAGCAGGCTACTTTGCAGTACAAAACGTTCAACTAAAAAAGAAATTGGCCGAGCAGGAAAATCCCCTTAACCATATCATCGCACCTGCCATTCCTGAAACCAGGCCCGCTAACCCTGAAGGCGCAAGCCCGTTTGAGAAACCCAACGTTGATCCTGTTGCTGACCAGTTTAAATCTCAACCCGATGTAGACACCATGCCTGTTGCCGAAATCAAATTCGATAAAATGGTGTATGATTTTGGCAGGATAACAGAAGGTGATGTAGTGAAAACGCAATTCAAATTTACAAACACTAGTAAAGTTGTATTACTCATTTCTCACGCCCAGCCATCCTGCGGCTGCACGGTCCCCACAACGCCCAAAGACCCGGTTAAACCCGGCGAAAGCAATGTTATTGACGTAGTATTTAACAGCATTGGTAAAAGAGGGGAGACAATTAAAACAATAGCCATAACTGCCAATACCAAACCCCGCGAAACTACCATTGCCATTAAAGCAACCGTAATACCAAAAGACCGATAAATGGCACGTATCATGGCTTTTGATTTTGGGTTAAAGCGTATCGGCATTGCCGTTACCGACCCCTTGCAGATTATTGCCAACAGCCTTGAAACTTTACCACCTAAGGAAGTATTCAACTTTATAAAAAAATACTGCACCACTGAAGACGTGGAGGCTTTTGTAGTAGGCTATCCTTTTAGCCACGGACATTCCCTGAATGAAATAACCAAACACATCGATAAGTTCATACTAAAGCTCAACGAACTTTATCCCGATAAAAAGGTGCACAAAATAGACGAAAGCTTTACATCCAAAATTGCGTCCCGCACCCTGCTTATGATTGGCGTAAACCGTAAAGAACGGCAGAATAAAAAAAATATTGATGCCATTTCGGCCAACATCATCCTGCAGTCCTACCTCGAAATGAAAAGCCTTTAGTTTCCATCGTTTCGCTATACTTATTAAATTCGATTTGGAAATCCCGAATGGTAATTCGTAATTCGCGAACTGAAAAAATAAAAAAATGATTCTTCCTATAGTAGCCTATGGCGACCCGGTTTTAAGAAAAGTAGGTGCCGAAATAACCAAAGATTATCCCGGCCTTGAAAAGCTGATTGAGGATATGTACGAAACCATGGTAAAAGCCAAAGGCGTTGGCCTGGCAGCGCCCCAGGTAAATAAAAGCATTAAGCTTTTTGTAATTGACTCAACCCGGATGTACGATGAAGACGAAAAAAATGAAGGCTTAAAAGAAGTTTTTATTAACCCGGTAATGATTAAAGAAACCGGCGATGACTGGCCGTACGAAGAAGGATGCCTCAGCATTCCATCCATCAGGGAAGACGTATACCGCAAAGACAAAATAAAAATAGAGTATTACAACCGCGATTTTAAATTACAGAAAAAGGAATTTAACGGCCTAACCGCCAGGGTTATCCAACACGAATACGACCATGTAATTGGCAAACTCTTTATTGACCACCTCAAACCTTTAAAGAAAAACCTGCTGAAAGGTAAGCTCGATAAAATTTCAAAAGGTATTGTGGATGTGGAATACAAAATGAAATTCCCAAAGGCTTAAAGCCAAACCGCTTTTATTTCTCACACTAGCCCCTCATAAACCTCGTGAAGTTTATCCCGCACCTTTGTGCGGGAGGCTATTTGCCGAATTTATCCCGGTGCCTCACCGCAAATCCCTAACACCGCTCCCCACAATGGGTTTACACTGTTTACACTTTT
>CAISWS010000353.1 GCA_903889265.1 uncultured Bacteroidota bacterium | reverse complement strand
CTTCGTAGCTCAGCTGGTAGAGCAATTCACTCTTAATGAATGGGTCCAGAGTTCGATCCTCTGCGAGGTCACATAACAGCCCCCTGAAATTCAGGGGGCTGCTTTTATTTAATAAATTTGACGAGGCCCCTCACCCCAACACCTTATCCACCATCTCCTGCGCTTCTTTCAATATTAGGCCAATATGCTCCTCCCCTTTAAAACTCTCCGCATAAATTTTGTAAATGCTTTCAGTGCCCGAAGGTCTGGCTGCAAACCAGCCGCTTTTGCTAACCACTTTCAACCCACCAATCGCTGCATCATTGCCAGGGGCTTTGGTAAGTATACTTTCAATTTTATCACCGGCAAGGTCGGCAACATTTACTTCCGAAGCTGATAATTTTGCCAGCTTTTCCCTTTGCTGCAGGTTGGCAGGCGCTTCCACTCTTTTATAAACCGCCTGGCCAAACTCTGCCTCCAGGTCGCGGTAAATTTCACCTGGGTCGCGGCCCAGTGTAGCCATTATTTCCGCCGATAATAAAGCCGGTATAAATCCATCCTTATCCGTACTCCACACACTTCCATCCAGTCGCGAAAAAGACGCCCCTGCACTCTCCTCGCCACCAAATCCTAACGAGCCATCCAGCAAACCATCCACAAACCATTTAAAACCCACTGGCACCTCATAAAGTTTGCGGCCAAGCTTAGCTGCTACCCGGTCAATCATACCCGTGCTTACTACCGTTTTACCCACAGCAGCATTCTTACTCCAGTTTGGGCGATGCTGAAAAAGATAAAGTATAGCTACCGACAAATAATGATTTGGATTAAGCAGCCCCGCACTCTTGGTAACAATACCATGCCTGTCGTGGTCAGTATCACACGCAAACGAAATATCAAATTTATCCTTCATGCCAATCAGGCTATGCATAGCGTATGGCGATGAAGGGTCCATCCGTATCTGCCCGTCCCAGTCAACCGTCATAAAACTAAAAGTCGGGTCAACAACTTTATTCACCACCGTTAAATTCAGTTTATACCGCTCGGCAATTGGCTCCCAGTAATGAACTCCCGCGCCACCCAACGGGTCGCATCCTATATTCAGTTTCGAATCCCTGATAACATCCATGTTTATAATGCTGCCCAGGTCATTCACATAATCATTCAGAAAATTAAACCGGTGCGTTGTTGGCGCTGCCACCGCCTTTTCGTAAGGCATCCTTAGCACACCGCTCAGTTTCTGTTCTAAAAATTCGTTGGCTTTATTCTCTACCCATTTGGTTACATCGCCACCTGCCGGCCCGCCATTGGGTGGGTTATATTTAAACCCGCCATCCTTAGGCGGGTTATGCGATGGGGTAATAACAATACCGTCCGCAAGTCCCGTTTTCCGGTTCCTGTTATACATCAGTATAGCGCGCGAAATGGCAGGGGTAGGGGTATACTCATCCCCCTCCGCAACCATTAACTCAACACCGTTTGCCGCAAATACCTCCACCGCCGAGCGGAAAGCCGGCATCGAGAGTGCATGCGTATCAAAACCCATAAACAAAGGGCCATCAATTTTATGCTGCTTGCGGTACAAACAAATAGCCTGGCTCACCGCCAGTATATGCCATTCATTAAAAGCCGTATCAAACGAACTGCCCCGGTGCCCCGAAGTACCAAACGAAACCCGCTGCGCCACAACCGATGCATCAGGCACTTTGCTATAGTAGGCATCTGTAAGTTTGCTTACATCAATAAGCATGGACGGAAGGGGCAATTTCCCCGCAAAAGCATTTATTTCCATAGGTCTTTGGTTAATATTTTAATGGCACGGCAATTTAATTGTAGTTTGGCAATTAAAAGGTAAGTAATGGTTATTAAAGTATGTTTCCTGCTCAATATCATCCTTCGGGCCGGCAAAGAGTGCTAATAATGGTTATTATATCACGTCCGCAAACTACTTTATTATCTCAATCGTTATATTAGCAGCCGTCCCAAACCCTTCATGGAGGCAAAAGTTGTATTGCTTACGGATAACCAAAATGAAGAT
>CAISWS010000352.1 GCA_903889265.1 uncultured Bacteroidota bacterium | reverse complement strand
TGTTTTTACTTATTCAGCAAGAGCAATGCAGCAAATCAAATTACCACCTTGGCTTGACTTGGAAATATTCCTGAATTTTTACAGCACAAGAATAACGGCGACTTAATCAGCAGACCCTAATTATTCGTTAAGTTAATGACATTGACTGTAACCGAGTAAAATGATTTAAATATTTGATAATCAATTGGGTAATGAGAAAAAAAACGTAACCGTGCGGCTACGGTTACATGTTCGGTTTTATGACTCATTTTTGTTCTATGTGGAACCGGTGGAAGCCGTTTACGTGGAGAGTAGGGGCGAAAAATTTTTCGCCCCTACGGCAGATGGGGCGGCGTGGGCGTGTTGGCGATTTACGGAATTGATGTTAACCCTCCGTTTATTTCACCGGTGCTGTGTTAGTTTCAAGCTCGCTGCTTTTTATGTCATAACTCCAGAGGCGTTTACCGGTGTTGTTGTATAGTTGCAGTTTGCAAACGCGGTTGCCTGCGGGGCCGCTGAGGGCTATTTTGCCAAAGTTGCGTTTGTAAAAAAGGCTTCCGGGCACGTTGAAGCTGTTGTGGTAGCCTTTTACATGCCGGTAGTTTATTACCACGCTGGTAAGCGGCGAGGAGGTGAAATCGTAAAGCATATAGCCTTTCCAGTTGCGTTTGCTTAGTTCGGCGTAGTGGCGGTCGCCGGTTAGTAGTATTACGCCTTTAATGTTGTGGGCTGCAATAAAATCAAACAGGTCGTTGCGCTCTTTGGGGTATTTGGCGTAGCTCTCGCCCCAGTAAGAATCGTCCAGCACCTGCGAGCCTACAATTAAAAACTTAAAGGTGGCTTTGCTGTTAAGCAGGGCTTCTTTTAGCCAGGTAATTTGTTCCTTGCCAAAAAAATCGCCTGCGGTATCGCCGGGGCTATCGCGGTAAAAGCGGTCGTCGGTCATAAAAAATTCGGCGTCCTGGTATTTGAAGGTAAAGTAGTTGCCCTTAAAGGGTTGCTTAACCGGGTAAGGGTTAGGCCAAAAGCCTTTGAATATTACCAGCGATGAATCTTTAAACGGAAAGTGTTTATCAGAGTCGTTCCAGCCGTAGTCGTGGTCGTCCCAGGTGGCGTAGTTGGGTGTGCTTGCTAAAAACTCGCGCAGTTCAACAAAGCCGGTGCGCACGTTCAGGTTGCGCATAAACATGCGGTCGTAACTGGTATATTGTTTGCCGAGGTAATAAATATTATCGCCCAGCCATACCATAAAGCGGCTGCGCTGTTTTTTCATTACATTAAAAATATTTACAGCCGCACCGGGCAGCATAAAGCGCGAAAAATCGGTATTCATCAACGCGCACGAGCCGAACAGGAAATCAAAATCTTCCAGTGCCGTATCGGCAGGTGTGGTAAAAATGCATTTGGGGTGTAGGGTAAGCGGATTGGCAAAAACGGTTTTGTATACACGGCCGGGTTTCAGGTCTTTAAACTCCATGGTAAGCGCACTAAGCCCCTTGCTGTTATTTATTTTATGAAAGCCGGTGGGGAAATACATGGTTTTATCGGCGGTATCCATAATGGTCATCATGGTTTGGCCGTTGCCTTTGTAGCATATCCAGATGTTGGCTGTGGTGGAGGTTACAGCACCCAATACAGGGCCTGTAATTAACCTTGGCTTTTCGGGGTTTTGGCTTTGGGCAACAGAAAAGGCAATGAGCCAACAGCAGAGGAGGAGGTGTTTCATTTAAGGTTTTGCTTAGCGGTTTTTAATGCGCGGCAAATGTATGAATTAACAGCCTTCAAACAATTACCGCGGGCTTAATAGTAGGTATACTTTACCGTGGTTGTATCGCGGGCAATGTTGAGATTAATATCATATTGTATTTCCACCCTGCCGCAACCATCAAAAGTATAATTGGTGGCACCCCAAATGGGCATCAGGCCGTTATTGTAAATATGTTCGGCGGTTTGCACGTGCAGGGGAGTTTTGCCCATATAAGGCTGACCTAAATTGCGCATATCAAGCTGGGTGGAGTAAATGAATGTATCTACATACAACCCTTGCGGCGAATGGTTGGCCTGCGTAATTAAATCGCCGTTTTGCCAGGTAAACACTGCGGTATCGCCGGGCGATATTTCAAGCACTTTTTCGCCAAGGCTATCGTAGTAAATGGTATCTCCCGGCTCCCAACTGAAAAGAAGGCCCTGCGCATTCAGGTAACCGGTGTTGGTTGAGTTAAGCACGCCCGACTGGTAAAACATTTTGCTTACGGTGTTGGCTGTGTAGGTGTATATATAGCTAACAGACGGGCCAGCCTGTTGAATGATCCTGTTTTGGGCATCGTATGTATAAGTTGTGGTAATGGGTATGGTATCACCACCGGGTATTGAACCGTGCGATGTTACCGTGCGCACCAGGTTTGAGCACCCGGGCGAGGGGGTGTTTTTTTTGCATCCTGCGATAAGTAAAACAGCAAGTAAAAGCAACAGCGGGTATTTCATATGTTCGGTTTGTATAAAAACGATGGGAGGGGAGGAAGGGTTGCCTGAGGGCGCTCAGGCTATCCTGTCTTTCACCCTAAACACAAACTTCAACGCGGTCCAAACCTCATCCACGGCGCAAACTTTTATATCTACGAGGCCGGTGTTAAGCCCGGCTTCGCGAACCAGGTTTTCGTTTACCTCAGTAGTAACTCCGGATGATTTTTTGGGCCATGAGACCCAGAGCATGCCAGCGGGTTTTAGTTCGGATTTAAGCAGGGCGATATGGCTTTGCAAATCTTTGGCAGATGTGGCGAAGTAATGAATGAAATCTTTTTTGTCCGTTACTTTTTTGGATAGCATTACATCCTCCGGCCAATCGGTAAAAAGCGAATGGTAATGTGCAGGCGGATTAACCAGGCTGATAACAAAGCCATTTTTAAGGCCCAGTTTTTTTGCAAGTGGTGTGGCTGAGTAGCCGGCCATAGGAGGATTTTGGTGTAAAAATAAAAAAGCCACCCAAAGGCGGCTTTCTGTAGTTTATTTCGGTCTTAGACGGTTATTTATTCTGTTTTTGCCAGTTGTGCTTTTAACTGGCTAATGTTTGTTTCAATATGTGTAGCGGCTTCAGCCAGGTTATCCATGTCTTTTTTTATGGCGTCAACTTTGTCGCTTTGGGCTTTAATTTGTGCTGTTCTGTCGCCGCCGCCCATTTTTAATGCGTGGTTGTTTTGTAAGCGGTTAAGCTCTTCGGTTGCACTGGTTAAGGCTGTTGCCTGTGCATCGTGCTGTTGCTGGTTTTTTTGCAGGTCTGCTTCAGCGGTTTTAATTTGCTCCTGCAAGTCCTTTTTGGCTTTTGATTCTCCATTGCCGCCTCCACCATTGCCGCCGCCATTTCCATGTTCGTGATGCTTCTGTTCTGAACCATTCTGCTGGTAGGTTTGGGCATCGGGCTGGTTTGCGTTGTTGTTGGAATTATTGTTGCAACTACCTAAAAAAAGGCCACTTACTAAAAGAAGAAAATAAAAGGGTTTCATGAATTATGTTTTGGTTATGAATTTTAAAAGTAACAAAATCGGATACAAAAAAAAGCAGCGGTAGCAATTTTACATTAATATCCTTTATCTGAATATATTTTTGGCTTATTAATACATGCATCAACAAAAAAGCCACCCTTTTACAGATGGCTTTAAAAGTGACCCGGACTGAGTTATACGCTTGTGCCCAACTCAGTAAAGTTCAGCACACACATCTTAACTCCTGTTATTGAAAACGAGCCAAATGCGCGCTCCTTTCTCAATAAAACTCCCTGCCAAAGGTAAAATAAAGCACAATCCAGACAAGCAAATAAGCGCGTAAACATGCGGTGCATACCTTTTTGTATCGCGTTTTGATTTTAGCGCCAATATTTATTTCCTGTCAAACCAGGCCCTATACTCGGCATTGGTATAAGGCTGAAACGATTGCTGCGTATAGCACTGGGCAATACACACCAAACTGAAACAAATTTTGCCATTGCTATAAAGTATTTAGCCCAACAGCTCAAATACGGACTGTATTGAGACAAGTTAAGGTGCTGGGAGCATGGAAGCAAAATTTGCTCTCAAAAAAAACAATAAAGAAAATGAACAACGTAAAATTTTATTTAGCCGAGCGAAAAAAGGATACCGCCAAGACAAAAATACCGGTGGTGCTTGCCTTTCATTACACAGGCCACCGATTTTACATGCAAACTCCTGTTAAGGTTTGTAAGGATGAATGGAGTGGAAAAAAAGAGCAACGGGTTAAGGCGAGGGTTGCAGGTTCGCTGGACTTAAACACGATTTTAGAAAACCTTAAGAGTGAAGTCCAGGCGATTTATCTTAAAGGTCTGGCCGAAGGTGCAACCATTAACAACCAGTATTTCCTGAATCGGCTTTCAATGAAGAAGAAATCCAAAGAGCAAAGCGGCAACAAATTCTTTCAGGATTGGGAAAGGTTTTTGGAGTTAAGAAGCGCCGAACACGGTAAAGACACACTTAAGGGTGACCGAACTTCCCTCAACCATTTCACCAAGTTTTGCCGGGTTAATCATATTTCACCTGATTACGAAGATATAATACCTGATTTGCTGGCTGATTTTAGAAACTATCTGCTTTCGTTGGGCCAAGTAAACAATACTGCATATAGTGTAATTAAGAAAATGCGCTTCTTTTTAAACTGGTCATATCGCATGGGTAAGCACAAGAATTTAATGTATAGAGAGTTTAAGCTTAAAGAATATAAAGGCAATGTGCACTTTTTAACCTGGGAAGAATTAATGACTATTTACCACTTCGATGAGCTAACAGATTATGAGAGGCAGGTAAGAGATTGCTTTGTATGGTTATGTTTTACTGGTTTCAGATTTTCAGATGGAATTACTCAGTTGCGCAAATCAGATATTAAAGAGCGCAATATCAATGGTCAAAAAGCATACTTTGTTGAAGTCATGGAAAAGAAGACGCTTAACCAGAATAGCGTGCCCCTGATTGGTGCCGCCGTCGAGTTAATTAACCGGTATAAACATTTGCCGGGGAACCAAGCTTTACCGAATTTGAATATGCAGGTAGTTAACCGATACATTAAGAAGATTGCGAAGCGCGCCGGTATCAACGACACGGTCAGTATTGATAAGTTCAAGGGCAACAAGCATGAACGGCTGGTGGTGCCAAAGCACAAGGTGATTTGCTCTAAGTGGGGAAGAAAATCACTTGTATGTAATTTATTATCCCGCAAGATGTTGCCCACGACTATCATGAGCATAACGGGCCATAAATCTTTCAAATCCTTCAGCCATTATTACTCGGTTCAAAACAAAGATAAGTTTCAACAATTGATGGATTGTTTTCCAGCCAGCGATAATAGTCCGAAGGAATAGTAGTTCAGTTATACCAGCTCAAATCAAAAGTC
>CAISWS010000351.1 GCA_903889265.1 uncultured Bacteroidota bacterium | reverse complement strand
ATCAATACTTTCAAAGAACTATTAACTTCAACAAAGCAACTCTAGTGATGATTTTTATGATTGCATTAAGATCGTTGCATTTTAATCATAACGAGCATAATAAATCAGCGTTTTATAAGAACCAGCCAACAAAATGTTTGGTGGCTTTGCAGCGTTTTAATGAGCGGGTGCGTCTAATAGCTGTTTGGTAAAGATGACACCGGGGTATTAAGTTTTTATCATCCAACCAAAAGCGTTATAATAGCGTCTTGATGTAGTGCGCACTAAAAACAAAGCGATGGTTGTAAATAGCACGGTTTGTTTTGTTAAATTCCGATTTTGGGTGCTTTTTTTAGTGCTGAAAAATGGAATTGTAACTTTTAAAAGGCATTTTCGATTAAGAATACAGTGAATTCTGATTTTTTTTTGTGGCAAGGGGTTGGAAAACCAAATTTTTTCTATTTTAGATAACTATTTTAAACCTGAGATAATGAAGAAAGTTTTACAAATATTAGTTCTGTCCTTAGTAGTTTTTGGAGTAAAAGCCCAGGACCCGCATTTTTCGCAATTTCAAATGGCGCCGATTTATTTGAATCCGGCCATGGTAGGTGCCTTTGATGGTAATTACCGTTTGTCGGGGTTGTTCAGAAGCCAGTGGGGTTCAGTATTGCAAAATGAGTCGGTGCCTATGTATCGTACTTATACTGCTTCTGCTGAGTTCAGAACCAACAAAGGATTTTCATCGGGCGATGCGTTTGGTTTTGGTGCGTCTTTCTTAGGCGACCAGGCAGGTGAGTCTAAGTTTGGCTACAACTGTGCAGGTTTGGCCATTGCTTACCACAAGTCGCTGAACCGCGATAACACCAACTATCTTGCTTTGGGTTTTTCTTCGCAGATATATGACCAGACTATTGATTACAGCAACCTGCAATTTGGCAGCCAGTGGGATGGAGCGGCTTACAATCCTTTGTTACCAACCAACGAATTTTTGGTTGACAATAAGAAATTATACTGGGATGTAAACGCCGGCTTGTTGTGGTATATGAAAATAAGCCGCAGGGTTAATGTTTACCTGGGTGCTTCGGCTTACCATGTTAACATGCCTAATATTTCGATGCTGGGGAACAACAGCGTAAAACTGAATATTAAATATACAGGAACCGGTGGTATTGAGTTTCCGGTAACCAACCGTATTTCGTTACAGCCTAAGTTTATAGTATTGTCGCAAGGACAATCTATTGAGTTAATTATGGCAACGGATGTGCGTATTTTATTTGAAGAAAGAGACCCGGCAGGAAGCAACTTCCATTTCGGTGCAATGTTCCGTATGGTGGGTGGCGATCCGAATGCACCCTGGCAGGATAAGAGACTTGACCCAGAGTCTGTAATTTTAGATGCTGGTGTTGACTGGAACCACATTACATTAAGCGTTGCTTATGACATTAACGTATCGCAATTGCTTCAGGCAACTTCATCCAGAGGTGCTTTTGAAGTGGGTGTTGCTTACGTAGGCCGTTGGAACAGAAGAGGACCTCAAACTATTTACTGCCCAAGATTCTAATTATCGTTTTATTAAGATAAATGGCAAAAGCACCTCGGTTTCGGGGTGCTTTTGTTTTTCCTCACCTCAACAGCCGCCCCTTCCGTCCCCTCTTACCATTACCCAAATTTGACTTTATGTGGAAAACCAATTTCAAAGGCATGACATTATTATAGCAAGGAAGCCTACGAAAGCATAAATCCCGAAGAGATGGCATGGTTCGACACTTTT
>CAISWS010000350.1 GCA_903889265.1 uncultured Bacteroidota bacterium | reverse complement strand
GTTTTAACCGCAGGTATTAAGTAATTAGTATAAGGTATTTAGACTTGAAGGGATAAACCCGTCAGGGCATTTTCCCTGCTTAAAACTGGAATAATTACCATCAAATTTTATTCTTCTCACTCCTGATATACATGTAAAAATAAAAGGCAGCAATACCACTGAAAATGTGCCAAAGTGAGTGTGGTTGTATGTAGCTGTCCGGATCGCAAATAACCCTGTGTACATCAAACCCGAACCACATGGCGGCGAACAGAATTGAAAGCATGCAGGTTATCAGATAGTAATGGTTTGTTTTACCCCGGTCGTACCTTTCTACCACCGTAGCTAAAATTATAACAGCGATAATAATGCCCAGCACTACAAAATTGCGAATACCTTCGGGCAGCGAAAATGTTAAAACCAAGTACCCCAGTATAAAACAAATTATTAGCGTACGCATGCTTTGAGGATGCTTACGGTTTGAAGGGATATTTAACCTTAACAGCCAAACCCTGTGAGCGAAATACATGAAAGGGAAAAGCGATAAACAATATACCGCCGAAAAGTCAAGCTCACTGGCTACATATATAAGCGAGGAATGGAAAAAAACGCTTGCACAAAAAATATACAACATAATGCCCCCCAGCAAAAAGCTGTAAAAGGGGTTGGCCGAAATAATGTTGTACCGGGTTCTTTTAGTGCGGTCTTTCCAACCCCGGTTTAAAATAACAATGGCTGTTAGCCAATAAATAAAGTTGCTGAAAGTATTGATAGGCTGGCGCACAAAATGGTCCATTACAGTTTTCTCGCAAAAAAAAGTGCCCATTTCTACCTCCGTGTAATACTTGTTCCAATATCCTTTTAACGATGGTGTATGGTTTAAAACCCATATGCCGGTGCCGAATAAAATGGCAGTTGACACCAATACAATAAACCGGCGAAGCGTAATAGAAAATAAATTGAAGCGAACCATTGTTTGTAACATAAAAATAAACACTAAAACGACTGAAAAGAAAGCAGTTATGAAGATTTAGCAGAAGTTGTATAAATGCTAAGACAGACAGCGGAAGTAATCCTAATCCATCAAAGCATTCAGCGCTACATTATGGGCATTTGCCATTAGCGAAAAGGTGAGTCCTTTTGCCGGCAGATAGGTAAAGCCTGAACCATCTGCTACAAAAATATTATTGCTTTGGCCCAGTTTGCCGTTTGGCAAAAGTTTGAATTTTTCATTTTTATTAGAAAAAGGCAAGGTGCCGGCGTAGTGTATGCCTGAGCCATGGCCGGGGTTCATTTTCTTTAATACAAAGCAATTTAGTTTTCGGAGTGCACAGGTAAACTTTTGTTCGTTAGTGGCCACTATTTGGCTTTCGGTTTCTGTAAGCTGGTAATTTACGTTCAGTGCATCGCCGGTTACCTGGGCTGCATCTTTTTTAAGTTGCAGGAATTTAGTACTTCCACCATGCTCAGGGTGGAAAAGGCCTGCTATAGTAAAAGCCGGCATCATGTATTGCAAAAACTCAAATCCCCGTTTGGTGCTCATAGGAGTTTCCTTCAGGATGTGGAAGGCCATCAACGACCTGTAAGAGTAAATAGAACTCATAGCCACATAATCATTATTAAAACCGGGGTCGTAGAACAAGGATAATTGAGCAAAGCCTACTTTATGCTTATCGCTATCCCTGCCTAAAAGGTATGGTTGCAGGGCAGGCAAATAACTGTATGGATTTGAAATAATGGGTAACTGCGTTTCGTAAGCGTTGTTGCTGCGCAACACTATTCGCGCCGTGCTTAGGCAACTTGCAGCAATTACAAGTTTCCTGCATTCGTAAAACACTGGCTCATTATTAACCAGCGAACGGCATTCAACTTTGATTGAATCAGGGCCTTCTTCAAATTTAAACACCATTAG
>CAISWS010000349.1 GCA_903889265.1 uncultured Bacteroidota bacterium | reverse complement strand
TCATTTTGACAGAAAACCAAAGGTGAATTATAACTAATAGTAACCGTCGGTGATTGGGTAATTGTTACCGTTTGTGAGGCTGTATTGGAACATCCGCCTTGAGTAACGATGTAGGTAACCGTATGCGACCCAAGGCCGATGGTTGCAGGATTTAACGTTGTTGCATTATTTCCATCAACACTAAAATTACCACCTGCCGGTGTACCAGTAAGAGTAATCTGCGGGGCTGTTGAACAATAGTTATTTGATAGGTTGCTAATATTAGCTGTGGGGGCATTATTTACTGTAACCGTAGCTGTAGCCTCAGCGGTGCAATTATTACTATTTGTAACGGTAACTCTGTAAGTGCCTGAACTGGTAAATGTGTTCGTAGCATTGATTGGGGAATTACCACCACTCCACGCATAAGATGTGCCGCCAGTAGCAGTTAGGGAAACCGAACCGCAACCTGTCGTTGTACCTGAAATCCCCGGTGTTGGCGGAGGATAAACCGTTACAAATTGCGAGGTGGAGGCCGTGCAATTGTTACTATTTGTAACCGTAACACTATATGTACCCCCACTGCTAAACGTATTTACTGCATTGTTAGGACTGTTTCCACTGCTCCATATATAGGATATGCCACCTGTAGCGGTTAATGAAACGAGGTTGCAACCGGTCGCAGTTCCGTTAATACCAGGTGTTGGCGGAGAGTAAACCGTTACAGATTGCGAGGTGGAGGCTGTACAGTTATTACTATTTGTAACAGTTACAAAATAAGTACCTGAGGTAGTTGAAGAAATAGTTGAACCGCTATTTGAACCTGATGGGGTATTCCAGTTGTATGAACAACCGCTACAACCGCTGCTATTTGCTGTTACACTAAGAGGACTACAGCCACTCGTTGGAGAAATTGAAGGAGTATTAGGGGGTGAAGAAGTTGGAATACTGACTGAACCTATTGCTGTTCCGCCGCAACTATTAGTAGCAGTAACTGAATAACTACCTGGCGATAAATTCATTGAAGAACCACTACCCAAGCCACCGCTCCATTGAAAAGTACAGCCGGTGCAGTTAGAAGCGGATACAGAAATATTTGTGGTCCTTCCACTGCATGCAGTTTGTGTTCCGGTAAAAGAAACATTTGATGGG
Source organism: uncultured Bacteroidota bacterium (assembly GCA_903889265.1). Lineage (GTDB taxonomy): Bacteria > Bacteroidota > Bacteroidia > Chitinophagales > LD1 > Bog-950. The sequence continues at coordinate 1,063 of CAISWS010000349.1, read as the reverse complement.
GCGGTGCAACAATTAACCGTTACTGTTTGTGAATTGAAGTAAAATCCATTATCATTTTCATTTGATTCCGTAACGACGTATTGGTCATCTATAAAATACCCGATATAATAAGTACCATTTGGAATTCCTAATCCACATAGATTAAATGTTGGATTCTGAATAGATGTTCCGCCTGCCGATAAGGATGGTAAACTTGATGTCCCTATCTTATAGTCCCAAGTTGCAAATGTTGGGCTTGTACTCAACCAATAACCCATCTCACACCCCCCAGAAGTAGCAGTTCCATTGTTTACAACCGTAACATTATAGGTTACCGAGTTTGTTCCTAATGTAACTGAAGCTGTTTGTTGGGTAAGATTCGGTAAACTTCCGCTTGTTCCTACCAAATTATTTAAACTGGTAATACTTCCATTGAAAGCATCTAAATCCACTGGGTTCATACCGCCTACGCTTCCTGTTTCAGAGTATTGTTCAAAAAGCCAAGGCCAACCTGATGGTACAGACGGATTCCCGGGGTTCGAGTTAGGGTAATCAGCAAACCAAAGCTTAATACCAACGTTTATGGTGCTACCATAATATGGAGATAGATTACTTGCATAATAACCAGTTAAATAAATTACGGGCCATTTTTGACTACCGTTAGTATAAACGTATGATGACCACGCTTGTATCCATGTAGCGACATCAGCCCAGGTATGCCCTTGATTCATATAGGCATCAATCCGTGCAGGTTCCATATCTAATGCCGGAGGCAAATAGCCGGTCCCCAAGTAATTTGCGGCTAAGCTTAAAAAATGGCTTGCTTCATTAACGGCAGAATTATTTTGCGGCCACGCTAAGTGATAGGCACCGGTTTTTATACCTGCGTTCGCAGCATTGGTCATATTTGATGGAAAATAAGTATCGTCTGGCCCTGTATAACCCTCCGTGCATTTTACATACGAAAAATACTTTGGGTATGCTGCGACTTGAGACCACTGAGATGAAGTTATTGGGCTTTGATAGTGCGAAACATCAATCCCATAAGTTATTTGGGCAGATGAAAAATTATAAAGAAGAATAT
>CAISWS010000348.1 GCA_903889265.1 uncultured Bacteroidota bacterium | reverse complement strand
GAGCAAATGAATATTTCGCCTTCGCCAAGGGCGTTGGTCAGCTCAGGTATAAGCCACATTGCCAAAGCATGTTGCATGTCTGCTTTTTTGTTTGTTTTTGGTGCCACCTATGCTGGTAGCCTGGTAACTTCACCCAATAACAGCCAGTTAACCATTATAGTAGCAAACGTTGCCAACGGATTGCTGGATAAAACGGTTATTGGCTTTAACCCGCTTTCTACTGATAGCTTTAACCCGGTTTATGATGCGAATAAATTACCTGGCCTTTCAACAAGGCAAACTTTGTATACCGTCAACAGCGGCGAGTGGATGTCTATTAACGAATTACAAAATGAAGCCAATATTGATACCGTTGAAATGGGTATTGAACCCGGCGGCAATTCTACCTTTACTTTTAGCTTTAGCGGCCTAAGCACTTTCGATTCCACGAGTTACATTTACCTGGAAGATAAAAAGCTGCATGTTTGGCATAATATGCGTAATGGCGATTACACTTTTTCATCGCTTACCACCGATGACTGGAACAGGTTTCTTGTACATTTTACTCCACCGGTTATTGTAACAGGCACCAATGCAACCTGCGCATCAGCTAGCACCATCAATATGCAGCAACCCGGCATGGCTTACTGGAACTATACCCTTAGTGATAGCACCAAAACCGTTATTAACAGCGGTGTGCTTAATCAAAACCATCCTATAACACTGAAAGTGAATCCGGGTAATTATAGCCTGCTGCTGGCCGATACCAACGGTTATGTGGCTGAGAAAACTTTACAGCTTACCGGGCAGTTACCGGCATCAGCAGTTGATTTCAGGGTTTCTGATACTTCGGTGACAATGTTGCAGCCTGTTGTATTAATTGACTCTGTTACCGCTGGCAACTTAACCGGTGCAGGCACCAGCTATCAATGGAATTTCGGTAACGGAACAACCGGAACCGGTACTGACACTACGGTTACCTACCAGCAACCCGGTGTTTATACCATTAGTTTAACTGTTACAAACCCAAGTGGCTGCACAGCAACTGAGTCGCAGAAAATTACTATAACAGACACGGTTAACACTATAGTTGACACCACACCTAAAACAACTACGGCCGTTATCAATATCAATATCAAAAATGCTCCGGCAATCTGGAGCAACAGCAACCGTATTTATGTAGATTTTACCGATGTTCAGGCGGTTGATGCCTCAGTTATTGTTTACAATTTGCTAGGCCAGGAAATGAGTAACGATCGTATTGGCAACAACAGCGTTTATCAAAGGGAAATGGATAATATATCTTCAACTTATATGATTGTGAAGGTGATAAACAACCGCGAAATCTTTGTAAAAAAGGTTTATATCAGCAATAAGTAATTATCCTTCGGGTCCAAGTCTAAAAAGCCTTTATTCTTAACCTCAAATTCTTTATTATTAATTCGTCAAGTTAGGCGGGGAAATGGAGCCGTTGAATGGTTTCATTTTCTTTAGTGCTTTACCTGGCAGGCGAAAATATGAAAAGGCAAATTTTAGTTATACTGCTTATTGCCTGTTTGGGAAATGGCTATTCGCAAAACTATGCTGGCAATTACGTTATTGCCAAAAACAATTGGACACAGTTCCTTTTCAGGAAGGATCTGGGCGGGCCGTGTTTATACCTTTATTGCTTTGATGACACGGTTATCAGGGGCCGGTACTTTGAAAACTGCGAAAAAAAAATACTGTTTAAAGGCGAACAAATAAACAACGATATAGTACTTACGGGGTATTTTAATAATAAAAAATACAGGTACATGACCATTAGCCTGGTTCAGGATTCCGGATATTATAATGGGTATTGGCTCGATAGTGCTGGCGGTAACCGGACCCCTTTTAAAATAGCTGCTGGTTCTGTAACACCGGGTACCGTAAATAAAAGGTATTCTGAATTCGGCAGGATTAATTACGAAGTTACGGATGACGAAGTAGAGGATTTTGCTAAGGCCATTAAATCCGCGGTTATTGCAAATGACAGGGCATGGCTGGCCAGCCATATAGATTTTCCTATTGCGCCCATGGTTAATAAAAAGCTTTTACCGCTTAGCAATGCAGAGGATTTTTTAAAAAACTACGGTAAAATTGTTACCCCCGAAGTAAAGGTAAGTATGCCATCGGCTTGCCCTTATAATCTTGATTTCTGGAAGGAGGGGGCTATGATGGATATTTTTACAATCCGGTCGCGCCCGGCCAGCGACAAAACGCTGATTATTGATATAAAGTAGCTTTGGTGCGAAGGGCATAGGTTTTGTTCCTCGCAAAATCCGTAATATTATAATGCCAAACAAAATGCAGGCCGCTATTGATGTACAAATCTGTTATCACTACCTTAATTCTTTTAGCGGGCTACGCTTTAAGTGCGCAGCATAAAGATGATTCATCTGCTGCAAAACCATTAACCGGTTATGTGGATATGCACTGCCACCCACGGGGCGATTTGGCTTATGGAACCCAGTTGTTTTATGGTGCGCCTTATGGGGATATATCTGTAGCACTGGGCAGTTGTAAAGAGGACCACAGCAAAAATATTTTGCGCGCACAACTGGCCAAACAAACAGAAACACTGAACAGCGCAGCCTGGAAAGACAGCAAAGAAGGCTACCCAAACTTTGTTACCTGGCCAAGCTGGTGCAGCACACTACATCAGCAAATGTGGGTTGACTGGATTGAAAGGGCGCATAAAGAAGGTGGCCTCAATATTATGTGTGCGCTTGCGGTTAGTAATCACTGCATTGGCTCTGCTGCCAAATGCACCGGGCCACTGGATGATGAACAGGTAATGTTAAACCTGATACAAGGGATTAAAGACCTGGTGGCCAGCACATCGTTTATGGAAATTGCACTTACGCCGCAGGATGTGCGCCGAATTGTTGCCAGCGGAAAACTGGCTGTGATATTGGGCAGCGAAATGGATAACATAGGCAATTTCTACTCGCCACAGGATAACTATAAAGCAAACTTTAACCCCACCCCATCCAACGAACAGATAAAGGCAGAACTGGATAAACTTTGGGACCTGGGGTTGCGCTACATATTCCCCGTGCATTTGATGAATACGGTTTTTGGAGGAACTGCGCTTGGCATGAGTACCCTGAACGTTGCCAACAAATTTACTACCGGTGTTGAATTTATACCTGAACAGGTGAATACTAAAGAAACCGGTATTGCCTTTCATCTCGAACATCCCGGTGTGGGTTTAAATGCTGTGGCTAAAGCGTTTATGCCTTTGTTGTTGCCTAAGAACGTTAACCCCGGCAAAAAAAGCAACTATACCGTTTGGGATACCCTGCCGGGCTATGGACACCGAAACAGCATAGGCCTTACCGAAAGAGGAAAGTTTGCCATTAATTACATGATGAAAAAAGGTTTTTTGATTGATATTGACCACATGAGTGATAAAATGTGTAACGCAGTGCTGGATATGGCTGTTGCCAATGACTACCCCGTAAACAGCGGCCACAACGGCCCGCGTGGCAACGCCGGTGCTGAAGGCGGCCGTACACTAAAACAATATGCACAGCTTAAACAATTGGGCGGCATGGCAGGCCTGGGCCACGGTGCCAACGCCAGCGACTTTGTAAAAACATACCACACTGTTGCGCAGATAATGGGCAACACGCATATGGCTATTGGTACCGACGTTGGCGGTTTCAGCGCACTGCCGCAACGCGATACCAGCATACACCTCATTTACGATAACACCTTTACCCGCTGCCAAACCGGCACCCGTAGCTGGGACATTAACACCGACGGGGTAGCCCACTACGGCCTCTGGCCCGACTACATCCGTAGCTGGACACTTGCGGGTATGCCCGCGCAGGAAATGCAAACCTTTATGAGTTCTGCGGAGCAGTTTACGGAGATGTGGGAGAAGTGTGAGAGGAGGAAGGGGGAGGTCAAATGAGGGTACAGAAAAAAATAACGTGTTTACCCCGCAATATGATACCCCGAGTTAATAAGCGTAAGTCCAAGCCCGGCGCAACTTTCGCGGAGTTTTTCGGTTACAAATGAACCTACTTCCTGTTTTTTTTCTAATATCTGATCAAGGCTTAGTCCACCAGGATATTTACGGAATTCAAGCTGCATCATAACATTCAGTTGCTCCTGGTAATCCTTAATATCTATTACTGCTTTAAGGATATCGTTGATTTTGTATTGACAGAAAAAGGTAACTTTTAAAACGGTTTTGTCGGCGGCCAGTATTTCCTGGTCTGCAACTTCTAACTGAAGCTGCCTGGTGTCAACCTTTACTACATCTAACGGGGTGGTGTTTTTCCGGAAAATACAATTACCCGGTTCAAGCATCTTTTCGAACCGGTTATTTACAAACAGTAATCCTTTTTTCCAGGCCTCCACATTAAACCGACGGATGTGGCTTTCAAAGTTCGGGCGGCTTAGGATAGTGCGGTCAATACCCGGGTCAATTTCGTAGTTGCTTATGTCTGTAATTATAAACTGCCGGTCTTCATTATCCTTCCAATGGCCATATCTTCCGGGCACTATCACATGCTGAAAATTGCCATTTTTAAGTTGCATACCCAATTCATTATCCGTTACTTCAATAACGCGCAGTTGAGCTTTGGTTTCTGCATCTGCCAGTAACTCGTTTAGCTACAGGTGGTTCATGGTATAGGTGCCACGAACATAAACTTCAGGGGTTTGGCCGGGCCATAAAAAGTGCCTGCCCGGGTTGAGTATACCTTTGTAATTGCCGTTTTTAAATAAAAGGCCTATACTTTGGTTGTTGATGGTCTTAAACATAGTAGGAGAAAATAATGGTTGAATTTAGCTATGCCGAAGATAAAAAATTTTTAAACCTACCCGTCATCCCGGGTGTTCATTTCTTTGCCCCGTAAGAAAACCCCAGGGCTTACTTGAACTGGCTTATGAAATGGAAGGAGCGGAGCCTTTAAGTATGATTAATTGACGAAAGCCGTTGGCGAATTTAAGACCGATACAAATACCGGCAAAAACCAATAAATTAGCATATATCCCGTTTAACTGAATATGAAATCTGCACCCCTTATTCTATTGGTTTTATTATCCATGTTTTTCTTTTCGTGCCATAATAATGTATCAAAGCCGGTTGTAGTAGTGCAGGTATCTATAAAGGCAGGAGATACTGTATATGGCCCGGCTGTTTCAGCTGAAGGTATGGACCGCCCAGGTCAGGATTGCTTTCAAACTGAAGTGCCGGTGAATGTGCGCATTAGGCAATTAACGGAAGCTGCAAAAAACGGTGATGGCCATGCCCTGAAATGCCTGTGGGATGAACTGCTTTACCGGCCCGACACTATTACGTATTACAATCCGCAACTGGCTTACGATGTTTACAAAGCTGCCAAAAGTAAAAAGAGTGATATGCTAATTGATAACGAGAGCCTGAAAGTGGCCACTATAAAAATGTGCCTTGAAGCGGGGCCGCTGGATTGGGATGCGTTTTTGAAAAAATACGATGTTGAACCCGCGTTTGAGGGTAATAACGGATTTTCAATTCTTGAGATTGCCCGTGAAGCATCCATGGGCCGGGAGTTTGGCAAGCCCGACCCGCACCTGGTATTACAGCTTATTTGCCGTGGCGGCGACCAGGGTATAAACCTGGACCCGGCCATTTATATTGCCTATAATAACTGGAAAAAGAACCGTGTTGATACTTTTGAGCCGCTTAATTTTGTTTACCCCGAGGCTTACAATGGTGGCGGATATCACTTTTTTGGCGGAGTGAGGCGGGTTGAAGGCGATGCGGATGCCCGCTGGCGCGCAGTGCAATTGGCGCCGCAGTTAAAAGGTGACGGCTGCACCCGTTTAGAGGGTGCACTGAATGCAGCCGTGGACTTTTTTGAAGCTAAGGCTAAAGGGGAGGAGGGTGCGGGAGGTAGCATGTTTGGCGAAGAGGTGAGTGGCTCGGTGATGGATCAGCGAACCCAATATCTTGACTTGGTAAGCAGTGTTAACAGCGGCAAGCTGCCGGTGCCCTTTAACGGTGATGATTCGTCAGATACGCGGATGCGGAAGGCATATAATGCACTGATAACTTATTTACAAAAACACACCATTATGGGTATGATGGCTTTATACGCAGATGGTGTTAAAGAAGCACAGAAAAACTGGAATGTTTACCGGGATTCTACCGCCAGCATGTTTGCTGTGATCAATCCTCAGGCAGATGAAAAGCACTGGCACAACTGGCTTGCCGAAGTTCGGTCTTCCCAGCTTGCAGATGCTCTGCAAATGGCGAAGGAAGAGATTGCTGCGGAGGGTAAATGAGAAGTTTCCCCTTTAAGTTTTTAGTCGTTCTGCCATTAGGCTGCTTAGCTGAATTTTATTTTCACCTCACAAGTGTATATTTGGCTCATGTCAGGAACAGTAAGTGCTAATACATGCAGGATATGTGGAAATAAGGAAGGAAATGTACTATACTTAGTCAGGGAAATGATGTTTGGGTTAAGAGAGGAGTTTACATATTTTGAATGTGCACAGTGCGGCTGTCTTCAGATTGCGGAATTTCCCGCAGATATGTCGGGATACTATCCGGATGATTACTATAGTTTTAACGCGTACGATGGCAGAAAGTTTAAAGGCTTTGGTGGTGCATTTAACCGGATGAAGTATTCGTTTTTGGTGTCGGGTGGCGGTGCCTTGCAAAAGCTTGCCGGTATGTTTACGGGTATTAATGATTACTACATTTTTAAGGGATTAAAGGTTCATAAAAATACCAGGATACTGGATGTGGGCTGCGGTAATGGCCAGAGTTTTTTGTAT
>CAISWS010000347.1 GCA_903889265.1 uncultured Bacteroidota bacterium | reverse complement strand
TCTTACTAAATCTTCAATAGTCCACAACTTTTTAGTAAAGCCTATTTCCATTGCTGGTGTAACTCTTAGCGTTTTGTGAATACGCACGAAGTTATAATACATAAAGTGTAATGCAATAGCGTGGCAATGGTTTTCTATCTTCTTTGAGAACGCATTGGTTAACCTCGTAAATCTTCTCATACCCATACGCATAGTTAAATTTTGACGCTCTACGTAGCTGGTTGAAATTTTCTTTGTATCTGGCTCACCTGTTATGATTTTCTTTTCAGTGCCGGTGCATTCGGCAGGGCTATATCTAATTTCATCTTGACTTTTACCATACACCTTAATCAGTTGTGCAAAGTCTATATCATTGCCAAACGCACTATCAACCGCTTTAAGATACTTTGCAAGTCCATCCGTAGTTAGTTGCACTCTGTTGTTTAAACGGTCTGCAACATCACACATAAAATCTTTAGCGGTTTCCGCGTCCCTGCTACCTACATTCCACGAAATCATAAACTTTGAATCAGCATCTATTGCAGTCCATGTCCAAACATCACCCACCTTTGCGCTATCTTTCATTTCAACCGGAACGTTCTTTTGTTTAGCGTAAACGAAAGACCAAATTTCATCGCACTGAACTACCTTAGTATTAAGTCCGCGAACATTTTCATTGTGGTATGCTTCGCAAGCGGTGCCAACATCAACCAGTAGCTTTGTAACTGTGTTTATTGATACGTCAGCCATGCGTGAAGTAGAGCGTAAAGAGTTGCCCTCAACCAGCATATTTATGATTTGAACTTTCTTTTCTATTGGTAAATGGTTGGCCATGTCTTTCGTTTTACAACGTAAAGATAATATTTATCCTTGAACGGTCAAGTATAAAGTTCAGTTTAATTGTTAAATAATTTGTATTAGGGTGCATTTATGCCTGATTGTACTTCCCTTTTATATTTTTGGGGACGCAAATCTACAAAAAAACTTAACTTAAAAGTGAATATCTTTGCAACCTTAGTTGAAGTTAAGCGTTATGTACTCGTAGGCTATTACTCTGTCAAAGCAGAGTGCAATAGTCGGAGTGAAGTAGATGTTTTTTTTAAAAGGATGTATGAAGACCCTGAATTGAAAGATGAGGCTATAAGATTGAGATATTGGATAACGAAAATAGGAAATGAAATAGGTGGCGACCCAGATTATTTTAGAGATGAAAGGTTATGCAATGCTTTCCCTCCGCCCATTGAAATAAGCCATGAATATATAGGACTTAGATTATACTGTTATATAATTAACGAAAATTTGGTCGTTCTTTACAATGGTGGCAAGAAAATTGGTAATCCAGCAGAAAAGTGTCCTAATGTTAAGCACCACTTTTACAATGCTCAAAGCTGGACTAAACAAATACGCGAACTCGAAATAGAATCCAACGGAACTATTATAACCAATTTAAAAGAATTAGAATTTAGATATTAAACACATGGAAGAGTCTTATTTCGATAAAATAGAGCAAGACATCAAAAAGGAGCACACCTTTTTTGTTGATTTTGGATTTGACTTTGCTAAGCAGGTAAAGTATGTGCTTTCGATACACCCAACTATTAAAACTCAAAAGGATTTAGCTATCGCAATGGGCAAAAGGGAAAGTGAAATCAGTAAGATGCTTACTGGCCTTCATAATCTTACTCTTGAATCTATATCTAAAATGTGCGGTGTTCTGGATTACGATTTGATTCTAACAGACATAAAAGCTCAACATAAGTATAATTCGCACCTGGTATCAGTAGGCGCAGCAGAATCGCATAACTATTACATTCTAAATATTAACATAACGGTGCAGGTATATAATGTATTGCCAGCCGGAACTGTTGGGGGGCTTGATTTTCTTAATGAATATCTGCATTCAAGTTTTATGCAACCAATCGCTATTAGTTCAGACGGAAGACAAATATTATCATAAAAATGACAGACCAAGAAAAACCTAAAGAAATAGGGATAAGGATTAAGTCTATCCTACTTGACCAATTTGAAGCCACAGAAGCTGGTAGAAAAATGAGCCAGCCCCTGTCAGACGATGCCTATGAATTTCAAATAACTTTCAAATTCAATGTAGATTCCGAAGATACCCTTACAGTTACTTCTCAGTTTACCTTAAAAGTAATGTCTGATAAGACCGTACTGGCAATGATGTCGCTGTCAATGTCTTTTTTCGTTGTTGACTTAAATAAGTTTACACTTACAAATCCAGATGGAAAGTTGGCAATTGACAATAATTTAGGCAAGATTTTGGCCTCAGTGAATATCTCGACAAGCAGAGGATTTTTTACGGTGCATTCTGCTCCGTTTAATTTTAGAAATGCCTATTTGCCTATAATTGATATGAACAAGTTTGGCCAGCAACAACCGCAACCGCAATTATAGCTTCCATCTTTTTGCTGCTGCTTTTTGTGCAATCTCTTTTCGCTTTTTGGCGGTAAGACTTTCAGCCCTCGCTTTGCCTCCCTTCAATCCACCTAAACGTCCCAAAGCAACGGCAGCGGGGTTTTTGCCTTTATTCAAATCCGGCTCTTGTGTTTCGCCTGTTGCGAGGTCTGTAATGAACTTAGCTAATTGGTTTGTATCTTTCGGTCTCTTTAGTTTCGCCATGCAGCAAAGATACAAAGATTATGCTTGACCGCTAAAGGAGGCTATTTCAAACTGAGACACTACCCAATTTATTCATTAGGAAGCTGAACCGTATTGAACCAGAATAATTCAATAAGGCGTATAACTTTTGCAAAATCATCAAAATCTACAGGCTTCAAGATATAACAATTTGCGTGAAAAGAATAGGCTTTTGAAATATCATGGTAGGCATCAGAGGTAGTAAGCACAATTACCGGTATCTTTTTCAGCGAATCATGTGCTTTTATTTCTTTCAAAACTTCTATGCCGTTTTTCTTGGGCAGGTTAAGGTCCAGTAGTATAATATGTGGCCTTATAGAGTCGGTGTATTTGTTACGCTTCATTAAAAAATCCAAAGCCTGCTCGCCGTCCGAAACCACGTCTAAAACAATCTCCACTTCGCTTTCTTTTAAAGCCTCCTGCGTAAGGCGGATATCACCGGGGTTGTCTTCTACCAGTAATACGCGGGGTTTCTGTTTGCTGCTTCTTACAAAATCCATATATCAACAATTATTTTTTAATGCTAAAATAAAATGAACTGCCTTTACCGGGTTCCGACTCTACCCAAATTTCGCCGCCATGTCGTTCCACTATCTTTTTACAAACCGCTAAACCAATCCCTGTGCCCTCGAACTCTGCCTGTGTATGAAGCCGCTGGAATATGGCAAATATACGCTTATGGAACTTATTATCAATTCCGATTCCATTATCTTTTATCTGAAATATATATTTATCATCCTTTTCGCTGGCGGAAATTACAATCTTTGGTACCGTCTGCAAGGTATTGAATTTTAACGCATTATCCAGCAGGTTTTCGAAGAGACTTACCAGCTGATAAGTATCACCGTTTACAGTCGGCAAATTTTCATAAGCAATTTCCGCTTTGCTTGCAGTTACAGCTTTTGATACATGTGTTAAGGCAACGTGTATTATGTCGTTGATATTGACAGGTGCAAACGGCACCGTTTTGCGGGTAACGCGCGATAGCTGTAGTAAATCTCCAATCAGCATTTGCATCCTGGATGCGCCGTCAATCACAAACGCCATAAACTCGTTAATACTGGCCAGGTTGCCGCGTTCAATATTCTTTTGTATCAGTTGTATATACCCGGTTATCATGCGCAGGGGTTCCTGCAGGTCGTGTGAGGTTACGTAAGTAAACTGATCCAGTTCCTCGGTAGATTGCTTTAAGGCGTGGTTTAACTGCGATATTTGGTTTTGGGCTTCCTTTACCTCTGTAATGTCCAGGCCGCTGCTCATATATCCGGCAAATGATCCATCTTCCAATATAACCGGTGTGCTGATAGCAAATATATTGCGGTAAGCGCCGTCAAATTTCTTTAACCGGAATTCAAATGAATAGCTTTTTCTTTTGGCTGCCGTTGGGGCCAGCTCTTCTAATACCCTTACATCGTCGGGATGAATCAGGCTTTTCCACAACAGGTTTTGCTGTTGCTGTAAGGTTTTACCGGTGTAGGTAAGCCAGGCTTTGTTGAAATAAAACGCTTGTTCATTTTCGTCCTGCAGGAATATGAGGGCGGGCGAGGCATCGGCCAACTCGTAAAATTTCTTTTCTCCTTTGGCAAGTACGTCTAAACCAGGCAGCAGGTTAATGGTGTAGAATTTCCCCTTTGATTGGTCTGCCAGGGTAATGTCTGATTCTGAAACTTTCGCTTTAAGTAAAGCCCCGTCTTTTTTCGAAAAGGAGATAAACGCCCGGTTTTTAAACAGGCCATCGGCTTCAAATGCTCCGGGCTTTAAAAGTTCAGCCAATGCCTCCATTTCAAAAGGATGCTGCAGGCCGAAGCCGGTTAAATAAGTAAAGGCAGGGTTAATATAAATTAACTGCTGCTTATCTGATAGGATTAAAACAGCCTCATTATAGGTATCGAAAAAAGCCTTGTTAGGAATTAAATCTGCACTCAATGCCACCCCTTTTACCGTGTAATAAAGTTATAAATACTGAGATAAAAAAAAAACGGTCTGGGGATTCAACCCAAACCGTTTATAAAAGTTAAAAAAGCCTGCAACTTATCTTACCGGTGTTACTTTTTCTATCATAATACCATTAGCCGAAACTGATAAAGCAGGGTTGCTTTGA
>CAISWS010000346.1 GCA_903889265.1 uncultured Bacteroidota bacterium | reverse complement strand
CGGTACTACCGCCCTTTTGCTTTTATCCCTGCTTTCCAGTCTGATCGAGGGCCGGGCATCCGCCGGCAACTCAAATGAAAGATCAAGCAGGCCGTTTGCTCCGGCATGAACCGTTTGCTTGTATAATTGCTTTTTGCCATTGTACACCTCAGCCAGAAAAGTCGAATCTGTCATCGGTGTCTGGTCGGGCCTGCTGACCGCTAGTCGTACCCGCAAATGCCTGCCTCTATCCGAGGTGTCGATCCGCGTTTTAACCAACCAACCATTCTCATCGGCATCCGCAATACGCAGCTGCTGATAAAAAAAGCCATCCTCACTAAAATTGCGCATCCACTGTGTATAGGCCCTGATGACATAATTACCTGATTTATATTCTTTGGTATTCAAAACCAAATTGCCCGGGGATAGCCCGCTTTTTATAGCAAACAAGTACTGCTTTACCACGCGGTTACTATCGGTAGCAATATCAACATGAAGCAAACCGCTCCGGGAGGATAACAGGTGCGATGCCGCATTAAAAACATAGGCTTTGAACCAAACGGTATCACCCAAAGTATATTCCGGTTTATCAAACTGAATATAGATCTTTTCGGATGGATATTGGTTGATGAGGCTGTCGGAATGTGAAGTCAGCAGTAGTAGTTGTTGTTGCAATAGCGGCGTTTGCGCACGAACAGACAGATTAAAACTGAATGCAAAAAACATGAATAGTATCAGAACCCTTCTCATTTTAATGGCGATTGATCGTTAGGCTGTGCTCTCTGCATAATAATTATTTTTCGGTATCCCGCACCCGTTAAACCATTGGCGTCAGTTCCCTGTACCAAAACGGTATAGCTGGTTGTATTTTCACCGGCAAAAAAAGTGACTGTCGCTTCGCCGCGTGCATTGGTCAGCACATTGGGTTCCCAATCGATGGTTGAACGCGGAACAAAACTTTTGACGGTATCGCTGACTGTATACGTCGGTTTGTAAAACTGTTTGGGCCAGGTTAAGGCCAATGGTTTGTATAAATAGGTTCCGGGGGTATTTTTCAAACTGAAACCATGCCCTGATCGGGTGGTGATCTCGATATAGGCTTCGTCTCTATGCATGTCAGTATTCATCATTGATTCCGTCGAAAGGAATCGGTTTTTGTATATCCTTTTATATTTTGCTGAGGACATAGCCTCGATTCCTTTTATATCTTCAGCGTTTATTGTTTGCAAATAAATCTTTAGAGACATAAAATCAAGGTCTGGTCTTACATCTTCCAACAGCGTTCCATCAACTACAAAATATACCCTATTAAAATGAATATAATACCACCGGGGATAGATGGGAATTATATACAATTCCCGGAAGCCTTTAATATTTTCTTCCAATAGTTGCAGTAAGTTTTTCTTCCCCGCCGCCTCCAAATCTTTCTCATCCAATACAATATCTGCATTGCCGGGCCCATTCAGGTTTTCGGAACCTTTTACCACTTTCTTCGCAATAATTTTAACTTCTTTTAAATGGTGGGCTTTAACTCCGGGTATCGAATCAAGGAATTTATTAAACGTGATGATGTTTTTTAATCGCATACCCAGTGTGGTATCAATATTGACATACCAGGGCATCTTTTCGGGAAAGCAGGGTGCATTGAATGCAGGGGGCGTTATTTCATCAACTTTAATATTTACATTAAAGCTTTTGCCATGCCGGTTACGTGCCTGCAACACAAAAACCGGTGTATCTACCCTCGGAAAATGGTCAAAAAGAAATTGGCCCTTATCATCAGTTAAAGTATCCTTCAATATAGAGGGATGGTTGGAGAAAAGTAATATGTCTGTTTTTTTAACCGGTGCATTAAAGACGTTATTCACTGAGCCAGACACTTTGTATTCGGTTTCGGCAGCATAAGGTAGGCTGCTTGAAATTGGCTCATAATTCACCCAGCCCTGCGTTAATAATAGATCATCCAAAGCCTGCCAGTTAGGTTCATTTCGGATCAAATAATATGCAGGATTCTCAACATTACCTTTTAGATCGGATGTTAGTAATAAGTGACTTACAATTGAATTCGATGTATCGGCTTTCACCTGCAAATCGTCCGTCACCGCCATCGAAAACACACCTTGTACAGGCTGATTGTTATGGTCGGTCACCATTACATGTAAGGCAATACTGTCTTTTGAGGCATATTGTGCTTTGTCCGGTTCGATATGGATCT
>CAISWS010000345.1 GCA_903889265.1 uncultured Bacteroidota bacterium | reverse complement strand
GTTCTTTATGGCTGGAGGCCATGGCTGGTTGTTCTTCGCGGGCTTTAACAGGCTGGTTTCCGGCATTTGCTTTTATGGTATGCTCTGTTTTTGCTTTTGGTTTTGTTCCTGATATTTCAGCTGCTGATAAAACCCCTTTACTCTGGTTCGTATGTCCAACCGAAGGATGATTAATGTTGTTGAGGTCAGCATTATCCGTTTTAGCTGTGGATTGTTTTTTTGCCGGTTTAACCTGTTTTGCTATTGTTTCGTTATGACTTGCCGGTGCAGCGGTTGTTTGGGCTGCAGGAGCATCTTTTGGTACATTGGGTGGAATTGGGATATTTTTTCCTCCATCCCAGATAACAGCGTTGGAATCCTGCTTAACGTAATCTTTAAGGTCCGGATTACCGGTATTAATGAATATCTGAGCTTTCAGCGAGAACGATGAAAATATAGCCAACGCCACAACCAAAACTGTCAATCTATTCATAAGTGTTGTTTAAAAGCAAGCGCCAAATTTATACATTATACAAAAACACGGGTAAAAATTTTCAAAGCAATTACAAACAGTTTATCATTGCTTTGTTTCAAAAATTACTCAAATGGACAATATTACATCAATTCAGCAACAAATTGAGCAGGCCTGGCAAGACAGAAGCCTGTTGCAACAGAAGCCAACGCAGGATGCCATCAGGCATATTATTGAGATGCTGGATAAAGGTGCTATCCGCATAGCCGAGCCCCGTAATGATGGCTGGAAAATCAACGAATGGATAAAGAAGGCTGTGATTTTATATTTCCCCATACAGCAAATGCATACCATTGAATTAGGGCCTTTTGAGTTTTACGATAAAATACCACTAAAGAGAAATTATAAAGAATTGGGCGTACGGGTAGTGCCCCACGCAATTGCCCGACATGGCAGCTTTGTTGCCAAAGGGGTAATTCTGATGCCCAGCTATGTTAACATAGGCGCTTATGTGGACGAAGGAACTATGGTGGATACCTGGGCCACGGTTGGCAGTTGCGCCCAAATAGGCAAACACGTTCACCTGAGTGGTGGGGTGGGAATAGGAGGGGTGCTTGAGCCTGTTCAGGCAGCACCGGTTATAATTGAAGATAATTGTTTCATCGGGTCGCGCTGTATAGTTGTTGAAGGAGTGCGGGTTGAGCGCGAAGCTGTTTTGGGGGCTAATGTGGTGCTGACCATGTCAACCAAAATTATTGATGTTACAGGTCCGGAACCAAAAGAATATAAGGGGTATGTGCCGCCGCGTTCTGTTGTTATACCGGGAAGTTACACCAAAGATTTTCCGGCAGGTAAATTTCAGGTGCCGTGTGCGCTTATTATTGGTACACGCAAGGAATCTACTGATAAAAAGACTTCTTTGAATGATGCTTTGAGGGAACACAGCGTAGCGGTTTGATTTTTAATGTGATAATGTGATGATGAGCTGATGTGATAATTGGTGCCCCGTATCCGAAATGCTTGTATTCATTATCACATCATCGCATTGGCTAATTATCACATTCAAATCAGATCCTGGTAAAAGAACCCGGTGTCAAAATTATCAGTTTCACCTTTATCGTATTTCCTGTAAACCACTTCGCCTTTTTCAAATGCAATTGG
>CAISWS010000344.1 GCA_903889265.1 uncultured Bacteroidota bacterium | reverse complement strand
CAACCTCAGATACTACTTCAATATCAAACTGATGAGCTTTAAGAATTTTATGGGATAGAGAGAGCCCAATACCATAACCTTTAACGGATTGCAAACCGGGAGAGCGGTAGAAAATATCAAATATCCTGGGCAACTCTGTCGGTGATATCCCCGGCCCGTTATCAGCAATGGAAATCAGCACGGCTTTGTTATCAAATAAAAGGCTGATAACAGCGGATTTATCAGTGGAGAATTTACAGGCGTTATCTGCAATATTTTTAATTGCAGTGATAAGCAATTGCCTGTTGGCCTGAACCAATAACTGGTTGTTATCGGTGGGCATAAAGGGTAGGTTGATGGATATATTGTAATCCGGGTGCTCAGCCAGTATAGTATCTCTGATGTCGAACAAAAGCTCGTCAATTCTAAGGGCAGTTCGGGCCATATAGGGGCCGTACGCCAGTTTTGAAAACTTCATTAAACCCTGTATCAGCTCCGTAAGGTCATCTACATCTTCCAAAACCGATTCTAAATTTTTCTTGTAAAACTCCGTGCTGCGGTCGTGCATAAGGCCAACCTCAATCTGTGATTTAATTTTGGCCAGCGGGTTGTTTAATTCGTGGGAGATGTTTGCCATAAAACTTTTTTGCTGGCTAAACGCATCTTCAAGTTTATCAAACAGGCGGTTGAAGGTTACAATTAATTCTGCTATTTCATCTTTTTCGGTAAGCGGGCTAAGGCGCTCGGAATGTTCAATGGGTGAAATTGTATTTACCTTATCTGTGATAGCTGAAATAGGGCTGAGGCTTTTGCCAACAAAAAACCAGCCAATAAATAAGGCGAGTATGCCAGAGGTAATTAATATTAAGGTGAGCGTAATTCCAAGTTGCCGCAATATTTCGTTGCCGCGCTTATCAATAGCACCTGCGCTGATAATGAAATGATTGCCATTAACATTATAAGTAAAAGCAATTATTTTATATCGCCCTTCGGTGTAATGTATATACTTTTTGGCCCTGATGTTATCAAATAGTGCTTTATATTCTTTGTAATAAATGGTATCGTTATTAGTGTAAATATCATGGTCTGTTGAATCATAAACAGTAATATTTTCGTCAACCAGTATATCGCGCTGATATTTATCGATGCGGGCAAGCAGGGCCGAGTCTACCTCCTCCATTTCCAACCGGCGCTGGGCAGTGGTAATGGCTTTTCCATAAAGGCGTTCGTAAAATACTTTTTCATTATACTGGTAAACCGATAAATATGTGACTGCGCTACCGGCTAAAACAATAGCCATTACCAGAAAAGTAAAATAAAGTGTAAGCCGGGTGCGGATTTTCATAAGCAATCACCCTTTAAGCGTGTATCCCACCCCATGGATGTTATGGATAAGCTTATTTTGATAGGGCTTATCAATTTTGTTCCGCAGGTAGTTAATATACACCTCAACAACGTTGGTACCCGTATTAAAATCAATTTTCCATACATCGCGCATTAGCTCGTCTCGGCTTACTACGGTATTGGGCCTGCGCATAAAATATTCAAGGAGTTTAAATTCCCTTACCGTAAGCTCAATCAGTTCACCGGAACGAAAAACTTCTTTGCTTATTAAATCCATTTCAACATCGGCAAATTGTAGTTTTGAAACAGCAATTACCGTTCGGTCAATACGTTTGGTAAGGTTCCGTATACGGGCCAGCAGCTCGCTGAAGTTAAATGGCTTAGTGAGATAATCATCTGCCCCGGCGTCCAGGCCCCGCACCACATCTTCCTTTGACTCCAAAGCGGTGAGTAATAATACAGGGATAGTAATCTGCAGGGCGCGCAGTTTTGTGCATAGGTTTATACCGTTCATCCCCGGCATCATAATATCCGATATAATCAGTTGATATGCATTTTTTTGTGCAAGAGCCAATCCCTTAACTCCGTCATATACAACATCTACAGCATAACCGCTTTCTTTTAACCCAAGCCTAAGCGCATCAGCAGTTTTAACTTCATCTTCTATAACCAGGATATTCATCCTGTCAAATTTATGATTTATTCTATTGGCCTTGGTTTATAGGGCTGCAAACTGCGTAGTCTAAGAAAAATTTAATTTTTGATTAACCCCGGAACACGGGTAAAAGTTTGATTTTATCCTGAAAAAAGAGAACAGGGCAAAGCCGGGTTCGGACTTAAAAACCAGCGGAAAAGATGGCATTCAGATATTGGGCCTGTTATCTTATTTGGTGCACCATATCAACTACTAAAACTTACCCGCCATTTGACCCGATACTCCACATTAATTGTTGATAACCCTATTGAAAATTAAGGGAATATCAACAAACAGCTATCTTTCCGTTATCGGGCTATCGAATGATGCAACTCATAGGTGCTGTAAAGCCATCATTTAACGGATTTTCTTAGTTTTACCCCCCCTGTGTAGCCAATAATTAAACAGAATTTATAGTATATGAAACCTGGTAGCTTATTTTGTAAATTAGGCGTATTGCTGATTTGTTTCTTTTTCAGCAATAATGTGCATAGTCAGTGCGCTACCCCCATTGTAGTTACACCCGCTTCGCCATATATTGAAAACTTTGAAAGCAGCGCCGCCTGGACTACCGGGGGCACAGAAGATGACTGGGCGTGGGGCACCCCAACAAAACCGATTATCAGCAGTGCCGGAAGCGGCAGCAAATGCTGGGTTGTTGGGGGCCTGGCGGTTAACCCCGGCGACAACAAAACATACTATAATCATAATGAACGATCATGGGTGCAAAGCCCGTGTCTGGATTTTACAGCCATGCAGTATCCGTTTATAGCATTCCTGTACTTCCGCGAATCGGAATGGAAATATGATGGAACAAATCTTCAGTACTCGCTTGACCAGGGCACTACCTGGATCGTGATTGGCACTGCTGGTGAAGCTGTTGATTGTATGGATGCCAACTGGTATAACCGCACACCGGTTACTTACTTAACTACGCCGCTTTCAAATATACAGGACGGATGGTGCGGCAATGTGCAGGCTCCGTATACCGATACCGGTGTTACTTGTGGTGTAGGTAATGGAAGCGGGGGGTGGATACAGGCCAAGCATTGCCTGAGCATGCTGGCAGGTAAACCCAATGTTTTGCTACGGTTTAGCTTTGGAGCCGGTACCAGCTGCAATAATTTTGATGGTATTGCCTTTGATAGTGTTGCTATAAGCGAAGGGGTTAATACCGGAAGTTTTACCTATACCTGTACCAGTTCAACTGCTGTTTCGTTTACAGGTACCTCAACCAGCGCCTGCGCCACCACGTATGCATGGAACTTTGGCGATGCTGGTAGCGGGGCATCTAACACCAGCAGCGGAACTACGGCAACGCACACCTTCTCTGCGCCCGGCACTTACAGCGTTTCGTTAATTATAAGTGGTGGGCCGTGCAATGCACCGGACACCATTGTTAAAAAAATTGATATACTGGGTTTAACGGCCACTCCTCAAAATGGAAACTGCACTGCCGGCAGCACAGGTTCAATAGCCCTTACTGTTACACCAGTAACCGGCGCGGGGGCCTATGCTTTTAACTGGGGCGGCGGGGTTACCACGCAAAACATAACCAACCTGGGCACGGGAACCTATACTGTTACCGTTACCGACCCGGATGGTTGCTCAAATACTGCCACAGCCAATATTACTTCGGCAACGGCGGCTACCATAACAGCAACCGGGGCCACAGTGTGCAATGGCACTGCGGCTACCGTAACATCATCGGTTACGCAAAACGGTGGCACCTATTTATGGAGCCCTGGCGGACAAACTACCGCGCAAATAACGGTTACCCCGGCTACCACAACAACCTACACCGTAACTTATTCTTTAGCGCCCTGCAATCCTGTAACCGCTACTGCAACTGTAAATGTCAGTTCAAGCAGCGTTACGGTTAACAGCCCTTCAATTTGTTCAGGCGGTACGGCGACAATTATTGCCAATGGCGCAGGCGCAGGTGGTAGCTATAGCTGGAGCACTGGTGCAGGCAATGTGAACTCAATTACGGTTTCGCCAACAACAAATACCACCTACACAGTAACTTATACCACCACAAGCTGCGGTTCGGCAACTGCGGCCAGTAGCGTAACTGTTATTAATAATGCTGCTGTTACGGTTAGCGATACCACCATTTGCCCGGGAGGAACCGGAACCATAACAGCAACGCCAACGGTTTCAGGTGGAACTTATAGCTGGTCGCCGGGTAATTTTACTACACAAACTATTACTGTTTCGCCCGGGGGCACTACAGTTTATACGGTTACTTTTACTCCGATAGGATGCCCACCAGCTACCAATACCGGCACTGTAACCGTTGAAACTCCCCCATCTGTTACGTTGACCGAGCGGGACCCAACCTGCAGCACGCAGGGTGAAATTACCGCTACTGCCACACAGGGAACCACACCTTATGAATATTCTTTAAACGGCGGAGCATACCAGGAAGCTGATAGCTTTAACAACCTTACCGGGCCCAGTTACACGGTAGTGGTAAAAGATACCTTTGGTTGCCTGTCTAATCCTGCAAATATAACTATTACGCCTTATATGCCTATATCATTGGGCCTTTTGGTTGACAGCATTAACTGTTCAAATCCGACCGGGCAAATTATTGCTACTGCCACGGGTGGATTGGGTACCCTGCAATATTCTGTGAACGGGGGAGCATATCAAAATTCAGGTACCTTTAGCGGGCTTACGGTGGGCACTTATGTTATAGAAGTAAAGGATAGCGTAGGTTGTACCATCAGCCAAACCGCAAAGCTTTTACCAGCTACCACGGTAAGCGTAAATCCTTATGCTGATAGCGCCTTGTGCAATGGTGCTTCAGATGGTAAGGTTATTGCAGTGGCCAGCGGAGGCAGCCAACCTTACCAATACGCAATTAACGGAGGTCCGTTTCAGAGTTCAGATACCTTTAATAACCTGGCGGTGGGCAATTATACTGTAAAGGTGACAGATGCCGGTGGCTGTATTGCAAGTGGCAGCACACAGGTTAATCAGCCTGCCCCTATTCAATTTTTAGTAACCCCAACTGGCATAAAGTGTCCGGGAACTAAAACCGGAACTATTACGGTTTCGGTAACAGGTGGAACTCCTCCTTATGATTATGCAAGTAGCAAAGATTCGGTAAATTTCGAATACCCAAGCGGGGGCAGCATTACCGGGCTGGACACAGGTAGTTACTGGATAACCGGTGCAGATGACAATGGCTGTCCGTTTAATTCTTCGGCTGTAGTGCTGGGCGCACTGCCTGATTCGTTTTCAAGGGTAGCTGATTCTACTTCGTGTTTTGGGCCACAGTATAAGGATGGTGCTATTATTGTAACAGCTGTGTATCAGCAAAACGGGCCATTCAGGTATGCATTAAACGGCGGGCCTTACCAATCATCACCGGTGTTTGCCGGTTTGGGTGCTGGTATTTATCAGATACAGGCGCTGGATACCAATGGTTGCGAAACTACGCTAACCCCCGATACAGTTTTTCAACCGGGGCCAAGTTATGCAGTGGCTTATCCTACCGATACAAGTGTTAAAATCGGCCAGTCGGTTCAAATTACCAGTTCGTTAATTGGTGCAGGGGCAAATTCGGCCATGACTTATAGCTGGTCGCCATGGTCGGGATTAAGCTGTATTGATTGCCAGAACCCTGTGTTCTCATCATACGCTGAAGAAAATGCTTATACGGTTACCATTACCTACAACGGAGACTGCACTGCCGAGGCTTCGGTTAATATTATTGTAAACTTTTCGGGCCAGGTATATATCCCCAATTGCTTTACCCCTAACGGCGACGGCAATAATGATGTTTTTGAAATATACGGCCATGGTATTGAACGAGTAGACCTGCGTGTGTTTAATCGCTGGGGCGAAAAGGTTTTTGAAAGCCACAACCAGTTTCTGGGATGGGATGGAACCTACAAAGGTGTACTTCAAATGCCCGGAGTATTTGTTTACGAAGCTGAAGTCTATTTTCTGGATGGTAGCCAGCGGTTCCTGAAAGGAAGTGTAACATTGGTTAGGTAAAGGCAGTAGAACGGCCAGCCCGTGTTTTGTTTAGTCCTAAAAGAATTACAATACCTAACGAGGTTCTTCGGTGAAGTCTTGGAAGAGCGAAGCCTCCTACATCTGTTGCTGTAATCTGTTTTCGAAACTTTCTACCAAGCTATGGATGCTTTGGTTTTCGAATAGCTGAAAGATAATATCCGGCGGGGTCTCGCTCAGGGTTTTGAAGAAGTCGTTGTCGCCGTTGCGTTCCTGTAATAGTTTGGTCATTTGCTCAACTTTGCCGAACAATAGTTGCAACCGGTATTTTTTCTGTTCCTCGCCCTCGTTGAATTTTGAATAGATATAGTCGGTTATCTTTTTTTCGAATAAGACTTTAGCTTCTTCTTCAGTAATAGGATTGCCCGGCATTTCGGCCCTGGCTTCGCGTTCTTTAGCTTCGACTACCCAGTTTTTTATCTGCACGTTTACCAGGTTTTTATAAATGGCAATGCTATAGGCTGATAGTGGCCCTGTTTTTTCGTCTTTGGTAAATTCAACTGTGCTTAGTTGCTGGTATATCTTCTCTAATTCGGCGTGCGGTAATGCCCATACCGACCATTCAACCGGCCGATGGATGGTGTTAAACCAAATGTTTATCTGGTGTTTGTTCACAAAGCGGATAAACTCAGGCATCTCGAACCAGTTGTTGCGCATGGGATTTACCATCAGGCACATGGTGCGGTTGTTCTCTTTGGTGTATTGCTGGTAGAAAAGGAAATGCTCCATCACCCTGTCGAAATGGGCGTTTACCCGGATGGTTTCGTAAATATCCGGCGTTAATGAATCAAGCGAGAAGTTGATGTGTATATTTAGTTTACCCATCCACTCTTTTACCTTGTAGTTCATCACTGTTCCGTTGGTGGCAATTACTATTTTAAGTTTGGGATTTAGTTTTTCAACCTTCTCCAGTATTTTGAAAACCGCGTTTATCAGCCAGGGTTCTCCGCCGTTAAAACGCAGCTCTTTCAGGTGCGGAATAAACTCTTCCAGTTGCTGGATGAAGTTATCATCGTATGCGTTTTTGAGAGCGGGCAGGCGCTCGCGGTTTTTGCGGATAGAGGAGGAGAGTTCGCCAATGCACATGACACATTCCAGGTTGCAGGTATTGCTCAATTCCAGCTCCAGCATGCTTGGGTATTCGGCAGGTTCGTTTACATCGTAAGCCCGGGCCAATACCGAAGTATAATTACCCGACTGCAGGTTTTTTAAACACACATTGCATTTGTAGGTAAGGTCATACTCCAGCAAGTGCTTGCGCAACGATTGGTAATTTTCGCCAAACCAGATATCGCGGACAGATTTTTGGGGGTACGAATCGGGCTCAATAAAAGTAAGCCAGCAGGGCGCACAATCGCCGTGCACATTAAAATACATATTGCTGAAAGGGGCATGGCAAATGTGCGTGCTGTTTAGTTTGCCCCGTGCGGCATTGTATTGTGCAATAACCTCCTTGCTCAAATCTTTACCAGATTTGGCATCGGTGGCAATTAGTTTGCCTAATAATTTGTTGACTACGTTTTTCATTTTATACCACCTCGGCCATTAATTTCCTGTACCTCTCCAAAGTTTCAAATCCTAATTGTTTCAACTGCTCCTGCTTTTCGGTTTTAACGCTGTTTAAAAACGGTTCAAACGCGCCTTGCATAATTATAGCCTGTAACAGGTTGCGGTCTTCCTCGCTGAAAGTGCTTAAAAGGCTGTTCAATTGCCTGAAAAGAATTTCCTTGGGCAGCGTTTCTGAGAATTTCTTATTCGCCGCATACTGTTGTTCAATCCAACCAGCAAGCGCAGCAAAGGGTACCGGTATCGCTTCTTTAAATTCTTCTTTCTTTTCGGCTTCGGCGCTTATGAGCATGTCGCGGTTAAATTCGTAATCGGCGTATTTTTTTACGTCTGCATGTTCAACATAAGCATCCAGGTAATGTTTAAAATCTTCAAAACATTTGGCGTTATGCTGCTCGCGCTGGTTACCTTTCGGGAAGGTGTACTTATCCATGTACTCCCGTATTTTTTTCAACTCGTCCTGCTGCAAATCAGCCAGGGCAAAACGCACCGGGCGTTCCAGGTAGCTTACATAGATAAAGGCGTTAACCTGGTTACACAAGTCAATAATTAATGGAAACTGCTCCCAGTTATCCTTCTGTACCGTAAAGCTTAGCGAGAGGTATTTGCCCTTACGCGTTAGTATTTGGCTGAACCGTTTGATGTTATCCATCAGCTTCTCATAAATCACATTTTTACGGATGCGCTCAACTTTTTCTTTTTCAAAGGCATCAATAGAAATAGCCATGTCGAAATTGAGTTCGGTTACCAGCTTTTCAATTTTGCTGTTCCAATGGGTGCCATTGGTGATAACAAACATTTCGAGGTTAGGGTTTAGTTCCCTTACCTTATCCCATATTTTGTAATAGATAGAAATCAGAAAAGGTTCGCCCCCGTAAAACTTGGCTTCTTTTAAGTTAGGGATGTATTTTACCAGCTGGTCTACAAATGCATCATCATAATGCATGGGCAGGGGTGGCAGGTTTTCGCGGTTTTTACGTATGCTGCTGGATACTTCGCCATGACACATCTGGCACTCGAGGTTGCACTCGTTGCTCAACTCAAATTCAAACACCTGGGGGAAAGCGGCATCCATATTGCCGGAGTACTTATCAAAAGCCAGGGGCCGCAGATTGGTAAATTTACCTTTATCAAAAAAGTATTTGCAATGGCGGCAACCGTAATCCAGGTCGTTGTAAAACATATGTTCGCGCAGCTTCTTTGCCTCGGCGCCGTTCCATATTTCATCAATGCTGTTATCAGGGTATTTGCCTAATTGCACATCGCGGTTATACGAGCATACAAACACCTGTCCCCCAAACGAAAAAGTAAGGCTGTTATACGGCAGGTAGCAGAACACCGGCTTGGGGCCCATGGGCCTGAAACGGTTAAACTGCCGGTACAACTCACGGTCAATTGGGTGAAACCCCTTTGACAACGCTGCGCTGTATTTTCTGTCCAGTTGAAAATTTGTCTTTATCGCTCCCAGGATACCCATTATTGCTGCACCGTTTTTACTGAATCTAAAGTAGTGAATATTTCGGGATAGCTCTTTCTTAACCCATCGTAAACGCCCCGGGCCATCATGGAATATCCAAGGCTATTGTTATGGCCGTCCTTCTTCCACCAGTAAAGCCCGGAGTTATCCTTATTCATATGGCACGAGTCGCGGAAAAAGGGGAGGAGGTCGTATTGTTTAAAACAAGCAACGGTATCTCTCATTTTATCGAAAAAGCCAAAATCCTGAACGTATTGATTGATGTCGACCTCGCCGTGTTCAGGTTTTTTCACCAGCAGCACTTTAATCTTATTACTACAGGTAACATCGGCAATGGCGGCAAAAGTTTGGTTCCATTTGGGTTTCAGGCCCTCTATTCTTTTATCAGACTCCTCATCTGTTAAAAAGAAATTTTTGTATTCAATTCCGAATACAGAATGGGCCACCAACCGCGCAACATAACTTACACCGTAAATACATTCCCAATACGGTGCATCAAGTCCTTTATAATAATTGCCTTTAAATCGTTCAAGCCCGCCCCGGGTAAAAAAATCGGTTTTAAGGTCGCCGGTATTATATACAATCACTACTACATCGGGTTTAAGGCCGATGCCTATATCTTTTAGTTGTTTCCATACAAAAGCGGGGTCGTTACCGCAAACGCCCATGTTTTGCACTGTAATTTTAGTTTGTCCATCCTGCTTCAAAAGGTTGCGCAAAAGGGCAGGGTAGCTGCTGTCAACCGGTGCCCCATCCCCTTCGGTAAATGAATCTCCATAGGTTTGAATAAGTATAGTATTTGAATCTTTCTTCGGGTAAAAATCGACATCACTAAAACCCAGATTGTTATGGTGGCGGGGGAATTTATACTCCGGTACTTGCAGAAATCCATCGCTTCCCGGTAAATAATGCCAGTCGATGTTGGGGTCACGTATTACATATGATGAGCGATAACCCTGACCTCGTGTTTCGATATAAGCCAGGTTGATTTTTTCTAACCGTAAATAGAACTCTGTTGCCAGCAACACTATAAAAACCGATAATGAAATCACCAGGGCTTTAAACTGAGTTTCGCGGGCTGGTTTTAGCCATACAAAAACCGTGAAAAGCGCACCCATTAAAATGGCAAAAAGGTTGGCGTAAAAATACATGCACCAGTTGCCATTGAGGGCGGCATAAGGCCACGAAAAATGGTAGTATAAGCCCCATAAACCCACTATACCAGCCACCAATAAACCTGGGGGCATAAACTTCGTTAAAAACCGCACTACATGCATTGCATAAAAATAGAAAAATTGCCGTGGGGGCGAAATGATGTATCTGGTAAACCTGAATCAATACAATTTTACCGTAATCCGGATAACTATCGGGAGCAAAGAATGCAAAGATAAATTCATTGGATACCCGTTATTGAGGCCATTATTCCAACCAACTTCTTATCGCCCTCATTCCCGGCTTTTCGATAGTATAAGTTATTAGGGTTGCCAGCAGAATAGCAACCGCGATGGTAATGGTTAAAGCCAGGTTGCTGTTTAGCCCGCACCCTGATAACTTCAGCAATAACACATAACCCAGGTTTTGATGGATAAGATACAGGCTATAGGAAATAGTGCCAAAGAAGACTGTAACCGGATTAACAATCCAGGTTAACCATCCTTTGATGTAAAGCAGGATCATGATTGCGAACAAACTTACCGCTATTATGCCGGCCCTGTCTTTTACCATAGCGTAGGCTAACATGCACAGCAAAATGTTAACGGTGACAAGGTATTTGCTTTCACCTTTTTTAAACAGGTACATTAATATGCCAAAGCAAAAGAGGGGTAAGCTGTTATATAAAAACAGGTACTGGTATACCGGCATATAATATGGCATGCCATGGTGTAAGTAAATGAAATTAACCACCAACATAAGTATCATTAGGCCCGGAATGATAATAAGCGGCTTGCGGTATAAACCGGTTATAAGGCCCGCCAACACAAACATGTAGAAGCAAAGCTCTGCCCCTAAAGTCCAATATACTTTTTGTACCAGCAGCACATGTATTTTGGGGAATGACTGAAACATGGTAAGGTTCCATAAAAAATCCTTAAAGGGCGTTTTCAGTTCGGGGATGTTGAGTGTTTGGGCAAGGCCCCAGGCCAGCATTACCGAAACCCAATAGGCAGGGAACAGCCTTGAAAAACGGGAAATGATAAAGTGCCTGGCCTGGTTGTTACGGTCTACGGTTAGGTAAATTACGTATCCGCTGATGATAAAAAAGAGTTCGATACCAAGGTTGAAATGATTTAAAACAAAAGGTGCCTCATAATTTGTATCAGGGAAAATGACTTTGAAATTATAAGTATAGTGATACAGCACCACTGCCATTGCGGCAAGGCCCCTGAAAACATCGAGTTCTTTTATCCTTTGTGCGGACATTAAAGCAATATAGGAAAGGATGGGGATAGTTTAAAGAATTATACAATTGCCTCAGCCCAAGGATTTACTAATCTTTTTTATAGTCCGGAAGCTCCCCTGACATGGTTGGCAATGGCAAATTCTTACTTTTACTTAACAGAAACTTAAACTTAGCTTATTGCACCGTGAAGATTTATTAGTGTGCTTTGGCATCACAATTTAACCAACCTAAAAAGTATGTTTTTGAGAAAAATTTTACCCCTCTGGTTTCTTTGTTT
>CAISWS010000343.1 GCA_903889265.1 uncultured Bacteroidota bacterium | reverse complement strand
GGTGTTATTCCATACGAGCGTATCAATTCAATGTTTAACGACTACTCGTTAAGAGATGATTTTATCTACATACCCGATGGTAAGAGTTTTTATGTTGATTCCAGTAATTTTTTGAGTTTCCCGGTGGGAAGTTGCCTTATAAACATTGTTTATTACCTGAAAAATGAACGCAATAGGCAGCATAATAAACAATTGATAGAAACTCAATTGCTTGTGTTAAAGGAGAACGGCTGGGAAGCGCGTGATTATATCTGGAACGATGATCAATCCGATGCTTTGTATTCGGTAACTGGTGATATTAAGTCAATTACTTGCAAGGCGAACACCGGAGCAGAAATGCAGATTGATTTTGTTATTCCCGGCAAGAATGAATGCAAAAGCTGCCATTGGCGTGCAGATCATATTAGCCCAATTGGCGTTAACGTTGCAAACCTGAACAGGGATGCGGAATACGGAGCCGGCAAAAAAAATCAACTTGAACACTGGGTTGAAGCCGGGTTGTTGAAAAACTTTACTATTGCTAATGCCTCAAAATACCCCGACTGGAAAGATACCAAGGTGGCAATTGAGCAACGTGTAAGAAGCTATTTGGATGCTAACTGTGCTCATTGTCATAATCCGGATGGTCCCGCTTACGTTTCAGGTTTGTTTCTTAACCACGATAATTACAACATGGCGGTATACGGCATTTGCAAATCCCCCCCTTCAGCCGGTAAAGGCTCGTGCAATCTAAAATATGATATTGTCCCCGGCAAACCGGCTGAATCCATTATTGTTTGCCGGATGGCAGCCACCGAATTGGGCATAAAGATGCCGCAGCTTGGGAGAACCGTAATTGACAATGATGGCGTAGCACTTATCATTCAATGGATTGCACAATTAAAAGGTGATTGCTCAGTTCAGTAGCATTTTTAACTCATTATTAAAAACTAAAGATATGCCCTCTATTCAGGCTTACATAGAATTCAGATTTGAAGCGGCGCATTTTTTGCCAAATGTGCCCGAGGGCCATAAGTGCAAAAAAATGCACGGGCATAGCTATATTGTCACTGTATACATTGAAGGCGAAGTTAACAGCCACACCGGTTGGGTGCTTGAGTTTGAAGATGTAAAAAAGGCTTTCGTACCTATACTTCAAAAACTTGACCACTCTGTATTGAATGAAATTGAGGGCCTTGAAAATCCTACGGTTGAAATCCTTGCAATCTGGATTTGGAACAAATTGTTAGTCCATCTGCCACAACTTTCCAAAATCGCAATTGCAGAAACCAGTACATCGGGCTGTGTTTATGAAGGCAGATAAAATCCTTTCCCTCAGCAGGACAGCACGCTGCGTTGTATAATTTCATCTTTCATGGCCGGCGAAAGGTCGTTGAAATATGCAGAGTATCCTGAAACCCGCACAATCAACCATGGATATTTTTCAGGATTTTCTTTCGCCTCCTTCAGCATGTTTGTATCTAGCACATTTACTTGCAGTTGCATACCGCCTTTTTTAAAATAGGTTAGCAGTAATACTTCAAGTAGCTTTTTGCCATGCTCGCCTTTTATTGTAGCAGTATCAAATTTCGCATTTACGTTAACACCGTTATGCGCGCGCTCAAATCCAATGCCCGAAACGGAGTTGAATAAAGCTGTTGGGCCCTTTTTATCAGCACCATTTGTTGGTGCAATACCTGAAGTAAATGGAGTTCCTTTCAACCTGCCATTTGCCATAGCACCAGTTTGTAAACCGAAGCTATAATGCGTTGTGGTAGAATAAAAACCAGCCACGAACCGGCCGCCGCGGGTATTGAACCTTCCTTCAAATGCATCATAAAAAGTATCAGCTACCCACTTACTAAATCTATCGGCTTCCTGAATGTCGTTTCCGAATTTGGGCAGGTTTAGAAATTCCCTTCTCATTTTTTCATCTCCTGCAAAATTATTTTTCAGTGCATCAATCACCTGGGTTAGCGAATATTTCCATTGGCTGAAAACCAATTCATTAATGGCGTACAGGCTATCTCCGGTATCAGTAATTCCTACGCCTTGAACTCCGCTGAAATTATAAATTGCGCCCCCGGCAGTTACATCTTTTGCCTGCTCCATACAGCCCTGTATAAATGCCGATGTAAGTGGAGTAGGGTGGTAGTCGCGGTTGCCAATTTCTATAGGGGCCAGCAACTTTTGTAACCGGTCAATTTCAAAATTGAGTTGAGTTTTAAACGCTTCCTGAACGTCCTCAATACTCCACAAATCTTCCGGATTTTTTGTCTTGTATCCGCTTACAGTTGAATCGCCAAATAATTTGCCGCCGTTTAAAGCCATTTCCAAACAGATGGGAACATTTACCAACGCTGCATCGGTTGAGCCAAATGTTTTGCCGGGCGAATTCAATTCAACACAGCCAAGCGTGGAATACTCCATGGCATCGTCATCTGAAAAGCCGCATTTTTTTAACGACTTTACAATTACCTCATCATTATAAACCGATGGCGAGTTGGCTCCCCGTATAAGATTATCCATAATTCTATCCAGATACTTAGGTGGAGAATTCTTGTGAATTCGGGCATGGTAATTAGGTTGCCGCATTCTCAACTCATCCATCAATTCGAGAAAAATATACGACAACTCGTTAGTTACATCATTGCCATATTTATCGGTTCCACCGATGGTTACTGCCTGTCCGCTTAAAAATCCGCCATGGCTGGATGTAATCTTGCTGCTGAACACCGGGATTATTTCTGCACTCTTAATAGCCAGGCAGCCCAACAATTCTTTTGCTTCCTCCCGTGTCAAACGACCGGATTCTATATCGCGTTGATAAAACGGATAAAGATATTGATCCATTCGGCCAAAACTGATCCCGTTATCCAACCCTTCAAGTGTAATGGCGGTATGCACAAGCCAGATAGATTGTAAAGCTTCATAAAAACTTCGTGCCGGGTAGGCAGGAACGTGCTCAAGGTTTTGGGCAATTTGTTTAAGCTCAGCTTCTCTATGGTAATCCTGTTCAAAAGCAGCCATAAGCTTTGCCTCGGTGGCATAGTTAGCTGCCATTTGCAAAACGCCTTTGCATACAGCCTCTATCGCCTCATAAAACGAGCGGTTTTCACTATCCGTTGGTAGCGCGGTCAGTTT
>CAISWS010000342.1 GCA_903889265.1 uncultured Bacteroidota bacterium | reverse complement strand
TGGCAGCATGTCCCCTTGCAAGCGTTTGATTTGTTGATAACCGCAGGCGCAGTAGCAGCAGGTTCATGCCTTCCGCATCCAGGCTATCAACCAAAATGTGTTTTACCCATAGCCGGATTTTCATGGTTGGCAAAACGTAAATACCAACAGAAGCCAGCTTCTCCTTGTGAAGAATCGAAGTATTGTTGTCGTCTGCCAGGCTAATCAAAGGAGTTAAGGAATGTTTACCTTCCGGCAGGTTAAATGCCGCAGTGGCAACCGAAAAGGCGAAATCATAATTATACAAATTATCGGCAGATAATTTTTTTTCCGCAATCAGTGTTAAGGCGCCTGATTCATCAGAATATAGCTTGTTATAACCTGTATTAACGCTTACAGGTTTAGCACCTTCTTTAAATTTAATAGTTAATATATAGCTTTTGGCCAGGCTGTCCCCTGCCTTTCTGAAATCTCCCATACTATGCTCAAAACTAATCGTACCCGAAACATTATAACAAGAGGCCCCTGTTCTGGCTTTTGAGGGATTAACTTCGAGTGCGGAAATGGTGGCGTGCTGAACGCCGGCAATAACCACCGCCGGGGAGCAGAAAAGCAAAAGATATGTAATCAGCTTAGCCATTTTTTTTAACCCTATCCAGCCACCTGCGGTATTTTATAATTTCTGCATCTTCTTCTGCCTCGTCCACTTTGGCTTTTAGCATCTGGGTTATTTTCTTTTGTATTTTTTCGTCGCGTTTATAGTTTGGCGAAGTAATCATTTCTTCCAACAATTGTATCATTTCAAAGTCGCGCTTAAACTGTGGTTCGTTCTTTAAGGCTGCAAATGATTTTTTAACCTGGGCTATGCGGTATTGCAGGGCTTCGGTATCGCCCGCATCAAACGTTATTAATAACTCACAAACTTCTATTTTGAGTTTGAGTGACTTATCTGATTTTTCGTAACCATCGCTGATGTATAACCGCACCAGGCTTTTAAGGGCATCTTTGTAACGCCCAAGGTCGTATAATGGAATTGCGCGGTTTAAGTAAATAAAGAAGTCGTAATAAGTGTTTTCTTTTTTTCGCATTTCGTGCTCAAATTCATCCAACACTTTTAAGCCTTTTAGGGGGTCCAGTATGGTGTAGTTAAGGTAGCGGGCGTTATAATAGAAGAACAGGTATTTTTCGTAATGCAGTTTGTTGTACGCCTGTATTTCTTCGCCCAGTTTTTCGGCATAACTTAAAGATTCGTTGAATTTTTCCTTATCAATTTTGTGTTGCCCTTCCCTTTCCAGTTTTTCAAAGCCGATTTTAAACAGGGCGTTGGCACAGTAGGTAAGCATTTGCAATTTCAACTCGTGGTTATTTTTATCAAACCACTTTTCTTTTTCAAATTTCTGATAGGTGTCTTTTACCAGTTTTTCGAGTGCCACATAATTATGTTGTTGTAAAAATATTTTGCTCAGCGCATGGTATATACGGGCCTCCAGGTTTTTGCCGAAAGCTGAAGTTGTGCGCTTTGAAATATCCCTTACTTTTCCCTGTAACTGTTTTAAAAGGCCCTTGTCCTGTGAGCCGAAATTTTGCGAAACCTTTAAGCGGTAAGATAAGGTAGCCAGTATATCGTCAAGCTCGCGCAGGTTGGCTACTATCAGGGCGTTTTTACTCCGCTTTTCAATATAAATAGAAGGCTCAATTTCAATTACGTTAGCAGATAGACGGATGAAGTTGGCGTATACAACGTCGAGCAATTCGTAATTCTCAATAGAGGTGGCCAGGCGCTCGGCTTTACGCAAATAAAAAAGGCAGGTTTTATAGAGGTTGCGTCCATAGTAAACATAAAACAGTTGCACAAACTGAAGTAGTTCGTACAACTCGTTTTTATGCGTGTGTAATAAAAGCAAACTATCGCCTATATCTTCAATAAGCCGGTTCTTCAGCCTGTAATAGTTATTCTTGTTTTCGTGGTCGTAGCCCAGTTTGTTGATCGCTTTTATTTCGTCAAATTTATCGGCAGATGAGCGGATATAATTAAACAGCAAAAGGTCTTTTCTGTCCTCGTGGGTGGTTGATTTTGCATAAAAGAGCTTGAAATTTCTTATCTCTTCTTTGCTTAATTTTTCAACTATCTGGTTCAAAATATCCATTCGTAAAGGGTTTTGGAAGTGTAAGATAAAAATCAAATTCCCCAAATTCAAACTTTAGTATTTCTAACTTTAGAAAAATTCATTCTCATGAAGGTTGTAAAATGGCTTTTAATATTGTGTGTATTCTTAGTTACCAGCCAGGTAAAGTCGCAGGCAAGATTAGGAGTAACTATAGATTCTTTTCCAACTATTGGGGTTATTGGCGATACAACTACCCATGCCGGGTACATTTTTATACACAACTATGGAAACCAGATATATAGTGATTCAGTTTATCTGGGCTATGAAGTTGATAGCACCACCCACTATTCAAATAGCCCAGGCTTTGGTATTTACTTTTCTGATACCGCCAATATTGCGGTTGGCGATTCGGTAAAAAAGAAACTTCTTATTCATTTTACACCATCTGTTTTCCGGAATATCGGCACTTCTGGGGTGGTAATATGGCCGATTGCTGTCCTTGGTACCGCCCTGGCTCCGGATACAACCTCGTTCCAGGTGGTTTTAAACGGGGCAGCAGATATTGCTAAAACCGATGGGGAAAAACTGCTGGTTTATATGGTTGCCTCACAGCTTTACATTAAAACCGAGGGTGAAAATTTGCTTAAACGTGTAAGGATTTATGCCATAAGCGGGCAATTGATTGAAGAGCGAAGTGTATATTCATCAACCATTATTAATATGGGGAACCATCCGGTGGGAATGTATATTGCACAGATAATGTTTGCCGATGATAGCCAGAAGGCATTTAAAATTGTAAACCTGGCAAGCCATTGATATCCGGAATTAAATTGGTTGATTTAGGCTTATATTTAAATGATTATTGTAATTTGATTTTTAAAAGCCAGCTAAAAAGGGAAAAATGAAAAGGATTAAACTTTTAGTATTTATTGGCGCATTGTTTTGGCTGGGTGAAGCGCATGCCCAGGGAGTAAATCTCAGATTGGATTCAAATTCGCTTGCGGCCCTTCCCAGCGAAGTGCACTTGAATAGCAGCTACACAGTTTCTATCATCATTTATAATGATAGTACTACGACGTTTCATGGCGATATTAACTTCGGTGGAACTGTAAACGGCGATTCCCTGGTAGCTGATACATCCACCAGCAGTGTGCTGCAATATCCCACTGCCGGAGTTGCTGAATCTATTCCAGGCCATGGCTCAATTGTAAGGAGCTTAATTATAAATGTTCAAAACCCACCATTTATAATTGGCACCTCGGGTGTGGTAATCTGGCCGAAGGCTTCAAATTCCACTAATCCATTTGTTTTTATCTCAGATACCCTTAGCAGGTATGTTACGGTTCTGTATCCGCTGGGCGTACGCGAGATTTCAGAAAGGAACCTGAGAGTTTATTTGAATGGCCAGCATCTGATTTTAGCAGATGATGGCAATTATTTTCTGAAGAACATAAAGCTTTACGATGTATCAGGGAAATTATTGGAAGAACAGCAGGTATCTACATCAGGTACGATGGATATGGCTCAATATTCCGCAGGGGTTTACTTAGCGGAGGTGAACTTTGCCGATAATACACGCATGATATTTAAGGTATTTAATGCCAGGTAATGGCATTAAAAAGAGATATGTCTGAATTTGATTGACAGTGCAGTAAATTGCGGGATGGCGGGCCTGATAGGGTTTATTGTTTTAAATACATCAAAAAATTATAACCGTAAAATTCGACTATATGAAATCTGTAAAGTGCCTGTTATTTGTTATTGGCATGTTTAGCCTTACAGGGGTGAGTGCCCAGGTAAACCTGCGGTTAGACTCCGTGTTGATAGGGTTGAGCTCTTATAATGTTTATAAAGACTCAACATATACCCTGTCCGTTACCTTTATAAATGACAGTGCAATAGATTTTGTAGGCCGAATAAATGTTGGGGCTGCGATTAACGGAGTAATAGCAAGGGATTCCATTGCAGGGGATGCAATTTATTACCCGAATAATGGAGTAACCGATACTGTAACTCAGCATAGCCAAAAAACCCATACCCTGGTGTTAAACACGCATAACTCTGATTTTATAGTAGGTACCTCTGGCGTGGTAATATGGCCCATAGCAACGCTTAGTAACCCGCTGCTTCATTTAAAAATATCAGACACTATAGGGGTGACGCTTAATGTTCTTTACCCTGCCGGCATAGATGAATTATCGGCGCGTAACCTGAAGGTTTATATGTCGGGCCAGCAGCTGGTGATAGAAAATAAGGGAGAATACCAGCTAAAAGATGTAACGCTTTATGATGTATCAGGGAAGCTATTACAGCGAAAAGGAATATTGTTATCGGGCGCAGTGGATATGAACGAATATGCAAATGGTGTCTATTTTGCTGAGATAAGCTTTGCCGATAATACCCGCGCTGTTGTTAAAGTTGTAAATAGTAAATAGGCCGGGAAAGTGGCTTTGACTTAATTTTTTAAAAATGCCTTGCAAAAGCAGGGCATTTTTCTTTTTTAACTAACCCTCAATAAGCGGGTTACGGGCTAAAACCATGGCAGGAATGTGTCAGCCGAAAAGACCTGTTGCAACTAACCATCATTTTGTTATTTTCACGGCTCATAAATCAAACTAAACATGTCATATCTATTCACTTCCGAGTCTGTTTCCGAAGGTCATCCGGATAAAGTTGCTGACCAAATTTCAGATGCATTGATTGATAACTTCCTGGCCCAGGATCCACAGTCGAAGGTGGCTTGCGAAACCCTGGTTACTACCGGGCAAGTGGTTTTGGCTGGTGAGGTAAAATCAAATGCTTATTTAGATGTGCAGGAAATTGCACGCGAGGTAATTCGCAAAATAGGCTATACCAAGGCTGAATATATGTTTGAAGCCAACTCGTGCGGTATCTTATCGGCTATTCACGAACAATCGGCTGATATTAACCAGGGTGTTGAAAGAAAAAAGCCTGAAGAACAGGGTGCCGGCGACCAGGGAATGATGTTTGGTTACGCAACCCGCGAAACTGATAATTATATGCCTTTGCCTTTGGAACTGGCGCATACACTTCTTCGTGAACTTGCCGCTATACGCCGGGAAGGAAAAGTAATGAAGTATTTGCGCCCTGATGCTAAAAGCCAGGTTACTATTGAATATAACGATAACAACCAGCCGGTAAGGATTGATGCTATTGTAATATCGACCCAGCACGATGATTTTGCTAAAGACAGCGTGATGTTGAAGCAGATTAAGGAGGACGTTATTAATATTTTAACGCCACGCGTAAAAAAGAAATTCCCTAAGCGCGTTCAGGACCTGTTTAATGATAAAATCAAATATCACGTTAACCCAACCGGCAAGTTTGTTATTGGCGGGCCACACGGCGATACTGGCTTAACAGGCAGGAAAATTATAGTTGATACTTATGGTGGAAAAGGTGCACACGGTGGTGGCGCTTTCTCTGGTAAAGACCCTTCGAAAGTTGACCGTTCGGCGGCATATGCTACACGCCATATTGCCAAGCATTTGGTAGCTGCAGGTGTTTGCGATGAGGCTTTAGTACAAGTTGCTTATGCCATTGGTGTTGCACAACCGGTTGGTTTGTTTGTGAATACTTACGGCACTTCGAAAGTTAAAATGACTGACGGAGAAATCGCTTCGAAGATTCTTAAAATGAAAGAATTTGACCTTCGCCCTTACTTTATTGAAAAGCGATTTAACCTGCGCACGCCAATTTATCTGGAAACTGCTTCTTACGGACACATGGGTCGCGAAAGCAAGGTAGTAGACAAGGTTTTTAATAAGGGTAAGAAAAACGAGGTGAAGATTAAAGTAAAACTTTTCCCTTGGGAAGAGTTGAATGCTATCAGCGAAACTAAAGCCGCTTTTGGTTTGAAATAAGCCAAGGGAGCTAACCCTGCAAAGGGATTTAAAATTG
>CAISWS010000341.1 GCA_903889265.1 uncultured Bacteroidota bacterium | reverse complement strand
TTATGCATGTCTGCTATCTTTTTGCAGATAGCCAGCCCAAGGCCGTTGCCCGGGTATTCGTCAACCCGGTTAAGCCTTTCAAAAGGCTCAAATATTTTATCCTGGTATTTTTTAGGTATGCCCATACCGTTATCGCGAACGCAGAAAAGTACATTCCCTTCAAATTTATCAAACCCGATATCAACCACCAGTTTTTTACCTTTTTTGCCAAATTTCAGCGCATTATCCAGCAACTGCACCAGCAGTTTTTCAACCAGTTCACGGTCGGCATTTACATCTGGCAGCTCAGCAACATTTACCTCGGCGCCCGAGGCCTCAATAGCGGCTTTCATTTGCTTCATTACATCAGCCACCGCCATTTTCATCGAAACCTTTGTAGGCGTAGTTTTGTAATCGCTTAAACCAATATAAACTTTAAAATCGCTCAGCAATTTCTCCATCCGGTCCGCGGCAGCTTTGGCAAAATCGGCATATTCGGTGGCGGCATCATATTTCTGTTTATGCAGATTTTCTGATATAAGCTGCACATAGTTCAGTATCGTTCGCACGGGTTCACGCAGGTCATGCGATGCCAGGTGCAACACTCCGTCAGTGGTAAACCTATCCTCTGCACTTCTTCCCTGCGGCGCTAGTTGATCCTGTAATCCGCGCTCCACCTCAAACGTAAGTAACCTGCAAAATTCGCCCGCTATAGTAACCGGCCGGGCGTGCATAGTTACAATTTGCCGCGTGCCATCCGCCAGAGTTATCATTCCCTTCCATTCCCTTTCAGCCACAAAAGACTTAACAGTTAATGCGGGGGTGCTTGTATAACCTTCAATCAGCTCTGCCGGCAACTTTTCTCTCATGGCCACAAGGCTCAGGTTAAATACATTCAGCGCTACTTTATTCGCAAAAACAATCCTGTCTGCATTGAGAATAATT
Organism: uncultured Bacteroidota bacterium; assembly: GCA_903889265.1. Lineage (GTDB taxonomy): Bacteria > Bacteroidota > Bacteroidia > Chitinophagales > LD1 > Bog-950. Next base: position 3,647 of record CAISWS010000341.1, on the reverse strand, counting down.
ACATTTTCGGCCAGCGAGTTAAGCAGCGACAGAAAAGACTCATCCGCAAAAAAGCCATCCTTATTGCCGGCCCCGGCAAACCGGTCAACAACAAATAAATTGGCAACTGCGCCCGCCCACTCAATTTCGCTGGCCCGTATTTTTAATATCAGGTTACCGGGCCGCAACTCAATAAATTCTTCTTCCTGTAGTTTGCGGTAATTTAAATGATTTGCCAGGTGGTGCTGCACACCCTCTTCACTCAATAGTTTATAAGCACTGTCATTGGCATACAGTAATAAATCATCAGCGTCCACAATAATTACTGCCGAACTGGTTTTATTCAAAGCCCCGTAAAGCGCCGATTGCTGTTGCGCGCTTTGACTAAAAGTGCTGCCCAGCTTAGCCTGCGCTTCAGTTATTTTAAGGGCATTTAAAATAGTCTTCTGAAGATGAAAAAGGTTGATTTTATTTTTTACAATATAATCCTGGGCACCTATGGCCTCAGCCTCCTGTTTTGATTCAGTTCCGGTATTGGATGACAATAGAATAACCGGAATTTTATCTTTATCCAGTTGCTGTTTCAATAAACCAAAATCGCTGCTCTGTGTCATTTGGGTATCCAGCAATACAATATCGGGCTTTCTCGTTCGCAGGTAATTAAGCCCCTCCTGCAAATGGGTAACATGGCTCACTCCAAAAGTGTAGGCGCTCACCTTCAGAAAGCGCTGAATATCCAGCGCACTCTGCTCATCACCGTCAAGCAATAATATATTGTGGTTACTCTCCATGCCTTCTTTACAAAATAAACCCGGATTGATAAAAGCGCAAGTGAAGGTTTTAAACAGACGTGGGTATTATACAAGCCCCGGGTTGTCCTCATCCCTAATTCTTCTGGTTGAGAAGGGCTTTAAGCCCTCTCCTTTGGAGAGGGTTTGGGTGAGGATTCTACCTCAAATCTGCAATAACTTATTACTTTCGTCATCGTGAAAAAAACAACCCTGCTACTGTTCGTTTTATTTGTGGTTAACGTTCTTTCAGCCCAAAAAGAAGAAAAACCCAGGTTGATTGCCGGCCCTGTAATTGGGGCAGTAACCAAAAACACTGCCAAAATCTGGATAGCCTACCGCGGCAAAGGCCGTAACATGCTTATTTTGGGCGATACTGCGGAAAAACGCGTTTACTATCCTACCAATTACAGCTATATATCCAACAAAAAAGGCGAAGTAGCCCTTACCATGGATTTTACCGGCCTTAAACCCGACCACAAATACAACGTCATCATCAGCATTGATGGATGGGGCGCCAATGCCAAATATTCTTTCGTTACCCCTAACGATACCGTGGTAAAAGATTTTAGCTTTTTATTAGGCTCATGTGCATTGATGAATACCGACCCTAGCCGTATCTTTTTTCCGGCAGGGTCTAACTGGATATTCTATCGCATGAAACAGAAAAAGGGCGACTTTATGCTTTGGCTGGGCGATAACATTTATTATATCTACCCTAAGCAGTGGAGCAGTTTCGATAACATGTTTAAGAGGCAGCTTGATATCAGAAAATATTACCGCAAATTTTACCGCGATTTTCTGGCTTGCGAACCTAATTATGCTATTTGGGACGATCACGATTTCGGGCCTAACGACAGCGACAGCACCTTTGCGTTGAAAGATACTTCGCTAAAAGTATTCCAGGGCTTTTGGCCCAATAACTACGCCGACCAGGAAAAGTTCCGCGGAACTTACTTTAATTTCAAACAACACGATGCGGAGTTTTTTATGACAGACGACCGGTTATATCGCGGATTGCCACATGATACCAACTCATCGTTTTTAGGTGAAACGCAATTAGTGTGGCTTAAAAATAAATTGCTGATGAGCGATGCCACATTTAAGTTTATCTGCATTGGCTCGCAGGTATTAAACGACAATAACTTTGGCGAATCCTACGCACAGCACAGCCGCGAGCGCAACGACCTGTTTGATTTTATTGCCAAAAACAATATCAAAGGGGTAATTTTTCTTACCGGCGATAAACACTACGCCGAAATATGCAAGCGCGATTGGAATGGCTACCCTTTAGTTGATTTCACTTCTTCGCCGTTAACAAGCCCCCCGTTGCCGCGACGCATATTTCATGCGCTGCATAACCGCTGGCGCATAAAAGGAACTGATTACCCGCTTAAAAACTTTGGCAAAATATGGATAAGCGGCCCTGTAGGAAACCGCACCGCCAAACTTGAAATTTATGGACGGGGAGGATACAAAAAGCGGGAATTAAGTATTAATCAAAATGAACTGAGTAAAAAATAGTTTGCAGTTTTCGGTGTTCCGTTTACAGTTTAAAGGCAAATACAAATCCACTCATCTGTGCCTGTATTGGTGTTCAACTGAAAACTGTAAAACGTAAACTGAAAACTTTAAACTAAACATCGTGATATTATATTATCTCATAGTTCCCATACTTTTCTTTTTTGCTTACTGGCCAACCAACTGGCTGTATAAGTTTGCCTATGTAATTGCTTTTATACTGCGCGATGTAGTACACTACAGAAGCAAGGTGGCATACCGCAATATCAAAAACTCGTTCCCCGAAAAATCAGAAGAGGAGATTAAAAAGATATATCATAACAGCTACCGTTATCTTGCCGATAGGGTAGTGGAAAATATTAAATGCTTTACCATAACCATGAATGAGGTGGAAGAGCGCGTGCAAATAAGCAACCCCGAACTGCTTACCGATTGTTACAAACGCGGACAACACCTGGTAATTATGGCCAGCCATATTTCAACCTGGGAATTTGGCGGATACAGGGCCATTACCGCCAGCGAACATGATAACTTTGCGGTGGTAGCCGTAGTAAACAACCCCCGCTTTAATGCACTGATACAGCGCACACGGGCTAAAATGGGCATGCACCTGGTAATGATGGACAAGGCCAAAGATTTTTTAATACAGCCGCTTACCAAACCAACATCCGGTATTTTTATCAGTGACCAGTCGCCTTCAAACATGAAAACATGTTACTGGACCAGCTTTTTAAATCAGGAAACTGCCTTTTTTACCGGTGCCGAGCGTTACGCGCGTAACAATAACGCCATGGTTGTTTATCCCAAAATAACCGAACGCAGCCACGGCTATTTTACTGCCGAAATTATTGAAATAACCCGCGACCCTGGCAACTTGCCCTATGGCGCTATCACCGAAAAATTTGCCCGTATTATTGAACAACAGCTTCGCGAAAATCCATCAGACTGGTTGTGGACGCATAAAAGGTGGAAGCATAAAAGGAGTAACATTCAAGCTTAACAGTAAAATATTTACTTCTTCTCTTTTTTAAAATGCAATACCTTTTTACCTGACATGCATGAAAAATCAGTAGGGTTAGGATTCATCAAATCGAACCTCTCTGCATTACAGACTCCAAATGCTTTTTGTAAGCCCCCATCTGGTGTTATTGTAAGCACCTTACCGTCCAACGCCCATCTTCCACGGCATGTTTTTGACCCGATTTCTAATATATAGACCCCTCCATCAGTAAAGTTATATTTCCCTTCTTCAAAAGTCCATGTCCCTTCCATATTTGCAGAAGTCAACCCGGTTTCCTTCACAGGGGCTTTAGGTTCGTCTTTTACCAATGTAAGTTCAACACCAACATTTTTTGCGGC
>CAISWS010000340.1 GCA_903889265.1 uncultured Bacteroidota bacterium | reverse complement strand
GTCAAACATTATTATAATAGCTGTGTAAAGAACGGGAAAAATACAATCTGAAACCAATTCACAACTGTGCCCGGCGGTAATTACCTAGTCGGGATGCTGTGTAAAGAACGGGAAAAATACAATCTGAAACCAATTCACAACTATTATTAGCAAATGATTTTAAACCAAAAGAGTGGGTCGAACCTTGGCAAAGCTTAACTTAACAAAATTATCCGGGTGGGGAAGTTTGGAAGGTACCCTATCTCAGCAAACTAATCGTCCCCTTCTTATGTATCGCATCCTGCTTGTCAGGAAAAAGCAGGGTAACCTCGTAAGTATAAACCCCGGGCTCCTGCTTCACAGATTTGTAAGTTCCATCCCAACCGGTACTGATGTTATTGGTTTGAAAAACTTTCTCGCCCCAGCGGTTAAATATTTTAAGGTCGATATATAGCAGGTCGGTACCATTGTAATAAATCTGAAAAACATCATTAGTTCCATCGCCGTTGGGCGTAAAAACATTGGGTATAAAAATATTAACCGGCGCCGGGCAAATCAGGATTTCAGCAGCGGAAGAATTAACTGGTTGGTTACAGGCTGTAGCCACACACCGGTAAAAATAACCGGCAAATGCTTTACCCGCATTGGCAACACCAAGCACAGCCGTTTGCACACCCTGGTAGGGCGTGGCATTACTCAGGTCAGTGTATGTATTTCCACCATCGGTGCTAAGCTGCCACTGGTATGTAACGTTATAACCGGTTGCCGTAACCGAAAACGAAACATTGGTTGGCTGGCACACGGTTACATCCACGGGTTGCTGCCCAAAAACCGGAACATCATTTAAGTGCAGCATTGCTGTATTTGAATATACATTGGCCCCGCCGCATCCTATAATTACACACCGGTATTGGTAGCCATTCATATTGGCAGTTGGGGCATTTATCTGCACAGCCTGTCCGGTAGTATTTGTGTAAACCGCTCCATCAGTAATATTGGCAAAGCCACTGCCCGTATTTACCTGCCACTGATACGGGGTAGCAGCCGATGTAGTAATACCAAAACCCGCAACCTCTCCAACACAAACTGTAACATCTGCAGGCTCATTAACAATAGATGCTCCGTTGCTTACGGTAAGTGTGGCCACGTTGGAAGTAACCGTTGCCCCTGCGCAACCGGTAATTACGCATTGGTAGGTATATCCGGTCATAGCCGCAGTGGCATTAGTAACAGATAACACAGCACCGGTAGCCCCGCTATAAGGGGCACCGTTACTGATGTCAGCAAACCCGCTTCCCGTATTAACCTGCCATTGATAACTTGCTGTATTTTGCGCAACAATCAAAAAGCCTGCGTTGCCGCCGGCACAAACTCCTGTATCTGCCGGCTGGGTTGTTATACTGGCCGCGGCTCCTAAACTTAAAGTAGCCGGTGTGCTTGTAACATTAGCCCCACCGCAACCCGATACTACGCATTGATACTGATATCCACTCATCCCCGCCGCTAACGGCGATATGGCCAGGCTTGAAGTGGTAGCACCGCTGTAAGGTGCGCCGTTGGTTATGTTTGTAAACCCACTGCCCGTATTAACCTGCCATTGATAAGACGAGGCATTTTGCGCTGTAACCGAAAACCCTGCATTGCCACCCGGGCAAACACTGCTGCTTTGGGGCTGGGCGGTAATACTCGCCCCGGCCCCAATACTTAAAGTTGCAACCGCCGATGTAACAGCCGCACCACCGCAACCCGTAATAATACACTGGTACTGGTAACCATTCATACCCGCCGTGGCAGACGAAATACCAAGCGACGGCCCCGAAGCCCCGCTGTAAGGCGCAGTATTGCTTACATTTACAAAACCACTACCGGTGTTAACCTGCCATTGGTAACTGGCAGTATTTTGCGCTACCATATTAAAACCAGCTCCATTACCTGCGCAAACGCTGGTATCAACAGGCTGGGTTGTTATACTGGCCGGGGCCCCAATATTCAAAGTAGCAGCATTGGAAGTAACCAGTGCCCCTCCGCAACCTGTAACCAGGCATTGATACTGGTAACCGCTCATACCGGTTGTAACCGCCGATATTTTTAAACTGTCTGAAGTGCCACCGCTATAGGGCGCTGCATTGGTTACATTCACCCATCCGCTGCCCGTATTAACCTGCCACTGATATGAACTGCCACCACCTACTGCAAAAAATGCAGCATTACCCGTGCAAACACTTATGTTGGATGGTTGTGTGGTAATACCTCCTCCACTAACATTCAGCGTATCTGCTGAGGTAGTATCAAGGCTGCCGCACAAACCTCCAATCTGGCATTCAAATAAATAACCATTGTAGTTGGCTGGTGTATTGGTAATGGTAAGGTCGTTACTGGTAACCCCGGCAAAAGGCGCGCTGTTGGGCACCGGTGTAAAGGTAGCGCCGTTGTTGGTGCTGTAAAGCCATTGGTAAGTTGCCGTTGGCGGCCCCGTAATATTAAACGATGCATTTGCACCCGAACAAATGGTCTGGCTGCCTGGCGGAACCGTAACAACTGCCAGCGGAGTGCATTTAAAAGTAAAATGCGTTTGAGCCGGATGCTGAAAATATTCTATCACAAGGTCAACCGGGCCCGATAAGCATACCCCGGTTGGGTAGGCGGTGGTGGTAGTCCGTAAACTGGTATCGTAGGTCTGCTCAAAAAAGCAACTTAAAATCCAGGTATTCCCCCCGTCAATACTCAACCTCATTCCGTCATCCGATTGTATGGAAAGGTTATACAAACCCGGTGCAAAATTCTGCTTTCGTTTCATTAAAATACTAAAATCGGTTTGAAAGCCCGCTGAGCAGGGTATGCTGGTTCCGTCATTCAATATACCCGGCGTACCGGGGCACAAACCGCCAAATGCACTGTAGTCAATATCAAAACTTAAACTGTCTTTAATAAAGTATCCCTGGTAGTTAAGCGGGTCAAAAAAATCCTGCGCATTAATCAGTGCCGGGGTATTAATAATGCCGTTAGTGGTAGGCACCCAGGTATAAACCGAAGCGTCCCAAACACCGTTACCTTCGCTATTGGCAGGAATAGATGCGAGCGTTGGATAAGCAGAAATAACGGTGATATAATTAGAGCCACTGCACTGAAAAAGGTCGCCTGATACATACCCTGATGAAGTTTTAATGTAAATGGTATAAGCAGTCCCCGCCGGCAAATTGGCCGGTATAGTAACTTCAAGATAAAGGTTATTAACGTTGGCCGAAAACAAATATGGGCCGGGTGTCCATGTAGTGCCCGTGTTCAGGCTATATGCCGTACTGTTAAGCGTAGTAGTACCGGAGGCAAACGACCCTGTTGCATTGGATAACCAAACCTGCACGGTATCGCCGGTATTTAAGTTTTGAACCTGCGGAATGTCTAATACCAAAACACTACCAGGGCATACCGTTGGGCAATTAAAAGGGAAAGGCTGACTGCGCGATATATACTGTGCTTTTACACCGAAACTTGCAAAGAGGAAACAAAGAGCGAGTAATGAATTTCTCATCTCACTATAATTTAAATGGGTGTTAATAATACACTAAGGTAGGCGGAATAAATAAATGGGCACAAATATTTGCACACAAGGGCCTGTAAACCAGATAATAATACCATCCTTTTTCTTCCATCCCAATTTCAAACACCCTTCAGGTTAATCAAAAATCCTCCCAAGCCGGAAAACGGAAGCCCAATTTGTGTATAAAATACACTATCTTATCTCAATTACGAAATAATCTTTAGTTTAGACGCTACAAATCGACCTATATAAAATCATAATAATGAAAAAAATTTACCTGCTTATAGCATCCTGCCTGCTTTCGTATGCAGCATTTTGCCAGAATAACAACGTAGGCATAGGCACAACCACCCCAAACGCATCGGCCAAACTCGACATATATTCAAGCACGCAGGGCCTTCTTATTCCCCGGATGAATTCTGCGCAGCGCGCGGCTATTTTAGCACCACTTCCAAATGGTTTATTGGTTTTTGATATAGACACCGGCTGCGTCTTGGCATTCGACTCTATCGCCGGTTCATGGAACAACCTTTGCGCGTTAAGTGGAGGCACTCCGGGCATTACGGGGGCCACAGGTGCAAACGGCGCTCCGGGCATTACAGGGGCTACCGGCTTAAATGGTACTCCGGGCTTAGCCGGCCCAACAGGCTCTGCTGGTGTAACCGGCGTTACCGGCCCAAGCGGCATTGATGGTACTTTGGGAACTACCGGTGCAACAGGGCCCAGCGGTCAGGATGGTGCCACCGGTATCTCAGGCCCCAGCGGTAACGATGGCGCAGTGGGTGCAACAGGCGCTACAGGTATTATGGGCGCCACAGGGGCAACAGGGCCAATTGGATGCGCCACACCTAACTATGTAATAAAATCAACCGGTACCAGTGCAACCTGCGGTATAATTTATGATGACGGTGCGCATATAGGTATAGGCACAAATACACCCGGCACCTTAGTCACCATTCAAAATCCAACGCCAGGTGCTTTTCAGTTAGTGGATGGAACCCAGGACAGCGGTTATGTATTAACCTCAGATAGCCACGGCGTTGGCACCTGGAAAAAACCTTCAGTTCATGCCACATACGGAATTCTGGGTGCTGGTGTCAATATACCATATACAGCAAACACGGCTACCTCTTATCTTTTTACCGGCACTACAATAACTCTGCCGCCGGGAGAATATTCGGTGTCGGTTACCATGCTGATAACACCTAACACCTACCTGGGCAGTTCTACCAACCCGGTAACCCCTGAAGCAATCTGGATGCGCAGTACCTTTGCCGATTCAGCAAACGCAACCACACATAGTTCCGATATTGTAGGCTCTGCGCTGGCCAGCGGTGGTTTGGTAGCCCCGGCCAAGTTCGGCCTGGTAGCGGGCAGTATCATTATTAATAACTCCTCTGCTGTTAGCAAAACATACTATTACATCGCCGGATACGTAGACTCTTACACATCAACTTCTTCCATCATGGGTTTTGGAGGCACCTTATGGGCTGAAGATAATATCGTAGCCCTGCAGATACAGTAGCTCAGCTGGCATAATTCATTGCATTTACATCCGGGATATTTGCATCAATCAAACATTGCATTAAACCAATCAGTATGCTGTAAGGCTATTGCGTTTTAACAATTCAACTATCCCCTCCTTTTTTCCTCTCCTATCTTTCGTATATTTCCGTACTGAAAAAACGGCCCCCGAATAAGTTACCCTGAACTGAAAACCACCGTGCATGAAAAAACAATTACTATTTATAACCGCATTTACACTTTATTTCTTTGGCGTAAATGCCCAAACGATATTAGGTGTAGATGTTTCTCACTATCAGGGTACTATTACCTGGAGCCAGGTTAAAAACCCGGGCGGCAAAACATTTGCATGGGCCAAAGCAACTGAAGGGGTAGGCTATACGGATCCTAATTATGTTACCAACGCAACCACCGGTACCAGTGCAGGAGTTATAATGGGCGCTTACCATTTTGCCCATCCCGAAACAAATACTGCCGCCGCCGAAGCCGCCTACTTTTTAAGCGTAGCCGGGCCTTATATTGGTGCCGGTAACTTACCACCGGCTTTAGACCTTGAAGATCCACCCGGAGGAACCGCCTTAACGACGTATTTTACCAGTGCAGCTTTAACTACATGGGTACAGCAATGGATGACGGCTGTACAAAATGCAACAGGTATTAAACCGGTGATTTATGTAGACGGAAGCGTTGCAGCTTTTCTAAGCAGTTCATTAAACACTTATCCACTATGGATTGCGGACCCCGACAACAGCCAAACAGCTCCCCCTGCTACTACCGGCTCATGGACAACATGGACATTCAAGCAATACTCCTGGACCGGAACTGTGTCAGGTATTGCCGGCACTGGCGCTGAAGACCTGGACGTATTTAATGGCTCCACAACAGCCTTCAATAACCTGATAGGCAACAACACAGTTACTGTAGCTTTCACCGCCAGCACCACAACCGTTTGCGGCTCATCACCAGTTACGTTTACCGACCACAGCACATCCACCGGCACCATAACCGGCCATAGCTGGACCTTTGCAGGTGGCTCCCCTCCTAACTCTACAGCAACTAATCCGGTGGTTACTTATAGTACAGCCGGAACTTATGCTGTAAAGGAAGTAGTAACGTCAAGCACAGGTAAAGACTCATTAATTCAAACAGCTTACATCAACGTGGTGCCATCGGCCTCCCTGCCTTTGGTGGAAACCTTTCAAACTTCCACCTTCCCGCCCGCCGGCTGGACCATGCACTACGGTGCGGTTGGCGACAGCGCCTGGGAGCTTTGCACAAACAACGGTTATAACAGTTCGCAGTGCATGTATTTTCCGGCTAACTGTGGTTATGTAACCAGCACTGCAGGCCAGCGCCAACAGATATATACACCAAACTACAGCTTTGCTACAACCACGAATGCCTCTATGTGGTTTGATGTAGCTTATGAGCCATACAACACGGTCTATAGCGACACACTTGCGATCTACTATTCGCTTGATTGCGGAACAACATGGACCAATATTTACCTAAAGGGCGGCAGTACACTTTGCTCAACCGGCAGTACCGTAGCGGTAGGCACCGACACCAGCGGCGGCCGCGGATGCTTTGCACCACCCAACGCACAGGCATGGCGCACTGACTCAATCAGTTTACCTGCATTGAATGGCCAAAGCAGTGTTATGTTCTCTATTGAAAGCCGCTCAGGCTGGGGCAATATTCTTTACCTCGATAATATTAATGTAGCAGCGCCAGTAAGCTGCACTGCACCCGCAACCCCAACAATACAGGCATCGCCGGGCACTACCAGTTGCGGCCCCGTTCAGCTTACGGCTTCCAGTAGCGGCTGTTCAGGTTGTACCTATAGCTGGAGCAATAACGCCAGCGGCACTACTACCACGGTTTCAACTACAGGTAACTACAATGTTACAGCTACAAACAATGGTTGTGCAAGTTCGCCGGGTACCGTTGCTGTTACTGTTAATCAGCCACCAACAGTTACCGCCAGCGCTTCTGCCCAACAGGTTTGTGCCAATCAATCTGTAACACTATCCGCCAGCGGCACAGCCACATCATACCAATGGAGCGGCACCGGTTTGCAAACCAACACCGGTAGTAGTGTAAATGCGGTTGTTTCAACAACCGGCAGCCAAACCTACACCGTTACTGCTTCCCTTAACAATTGCACTGCAACGGCAAGCACTTCAGTTACCATCAGTTCAACCGTGCCGCCTGCAATCAGCGTTTCCCAAACAACCGCTAATCCAATTTGTACGGGAACACAGGTTGCGTTTAGCGCCACCTCAACAAATGGTGGAACAAGCCCTGTTTATCAGTGGTCATCAGGTGGTGGTCAAACCGGAACTGGTAGCGCTTTTACTATAAACTCTGCATCAAACGGCGAAACGGTCAGATGCCTGCTTATATCTAACGCCTCCTGCGCAAGCCCGGATTCCGTCTATTCCAATACGCTGACCATTGCAACTCAATCCCCGCAACCGGTTACAATATCTATATCAACACCGGATACCAATGTTTGCAGTGGAGAAAACATAGCCTTTACCTCCATTGAAACCAACGGCGGCAGCAGCCCTGCTTATAACTGGTATGTAAACGGATATTCTGCTGGCTCCGGTTCCACCTACACCCTCAATAATATCCAAAGCGCTTCAAGTGTGTATTGTGTGGTAACCTCCAATTCAAATTGTGTTTCGGGGTCTCCGGCTACTTCTAACACCCTCAGCATGCATATTCAAACCTCTGCGCTGGCTTCATTAAGTATTGCGGCAAGCAGCAACCCGGTTTGTACAGGAACACCGGTAACATTTATCGCTACACCTGGCAATGGAGGTAATACCCCGGTATACACCTGGCAATTAGACGGTAACACGGTAGGCACTAATAGCCCGGTATATGCTAACGGTAATATGCATAATGCAGCCACAGTGTCGTGCAGTATGGTTTCTTCTTCTTCCTGTGTTACCAATCCAACGGTATCTTCAAATACCATTATTATGCAGGTAAACAATCCGCCGATAGCAAATGCCGGCACTAACCTCACAGTTCCTTCTACCGCTTCGGCTATTTTAGGGGGTAGCCCTTTAAATCCGTCAGCAAGCCAGGGTACACCACCATACACATACTCCTGGAGCCCCGTTACCGGCCTCAATTACTCCTCTGTAGCTAATCCGGTAGATTCTGGAATAACCTCAAACACCACGTACACCCTCGTTGTTACCGACTCAAATGGCTGCACAGCTTCCGCTACCATATTGGTAGATGTTATTACCTGCACCCTGCCAAGCCCAACCGTTCAGGTTAATTATTGCGATATGGCGGCGCAGAACATAACCGGCGTAACTTATCAATGGCTTTTACAGGGGCAAATCATCAGCGGTGCTACAACCCGTTTTTACAATGCCAGCCAATCGGGATATTTCAACGCAAAAATAACCGACACCGCTGGTTGCACCGCTCAGTCATCCGACATTTATATGTCGTACCCGGCCTGCCTCAACACCGGTATAGAAACCGTTTCAGATAACCCGGTGTTTGATATTTACCCAAACCCGGCCAGCGCTGAAGTAATAGTTTCATTCAGCAATACTTTACCCGGAAACGCGCACATCGAAATTTTTGACATTTGCGGCCAGTTGGCTTATTCTGGTAACGATATAACCATTATGATGGGCAATAAATACCCTGTAAGCATTGCTTCACTTGGGGCAGGGTCTTACCTCCTGCGTGTTATAAATAACGAAAACAGAGTAGCAGTAAAACGGTTTATTAAGATGTAGGTTCCTAATCACGGACGCAGCTTTTTTATTTGTTGCAGATTACAATATTGCGTGTTGCAACATGCAATATATTACAACTTTTCCTGGCAAAAATATTTTTGCCGTTGCCATTATTTACTACTTTGGTGGCAACTTATACCAAGCTATAACCATATGTACCCCCGGCACACCTATATTATCTCCATAGAACCAATTGCATTTTCCCCTGCTATCATTTTGCAACGTAAAGCGATATGTTCATGAGCCTCGTTTTATACATAGACGATAACCGTATAATGCTGGAAAACGGCACCGAAATGCTGGAGTTAGCCGGATATGAAGTAATAGTTGCCTGCAACGGCGAGGAAGGCTTTGCCCTTGCAAAAGAAAAGAAACCCGACATCATCCTATGCGATGTAATTATGCCTGTTCAGGATGGCTATACAACAATTACCCAGCTAAAAAACGATACAACCCTCGCCCAAATTCCCTTTGTTTTCGTTACCGCCAGTGCTGAAAAAAGCGAAATAAACAAAGGGTTGAAACTTGGGGCTGTTGCTTATATCCGGAAGCCTTTTGAGGGAGACGAGTTGCTGGATACCGTAAACAAATGGCTTCGTAGCAGCAATCCCTGAACAACCTCATTTTTACACAAATTGGCTTTGGTAATAGACCACACAGAATTTTAATATCTGATTGGGTAATAAATCGGAGCTCCGGCTTCGACAGCGAAAAAACATGCTGTAAATCCTCTGATAACATTCAGCTTTCGGAGTGAGTCCCGTCAACTATAACCTGTAGGAAATATGTTTTTTTTACTAAACTGCAATTACCTGGTTTAAACGCACAAATGGCAGATAAAGAAGTAAACAAAAGAAATTCAGGCCTCATAAAAGATATTATCATCGGCATGTCTGATGGGCTTACTGTTCCATTTGCTTTAACCGCGGGCATAAGCGGGGTGGTGGATACCTCGCACCTGATTGTTGTTTCTGGCCTGGCTGAAATAGCTGCCGGGTGCATATCCATGGGCCTTGGCGGCTACCTGGCCGGTGAATCCGAAATAGAACAATACGAAAAAGAACTGCAACGCGAATTCTCCGAAATTGAAACCGTTCCTAATCTCGAGTTAAAAGAGGTAGAGGACATCCTTCAAAATATGGGTGTAGATGAAGGCCTGAGCCATCAGGTAGCATTGCAGATAAGCAGGGATAAAAACCGCTGGGCCGATTTTATGATGAAGCTTGAACTGGAAATGCAAAAACCGCTTAAGAACCGGGCAACTATAAGTGCAGCCACAATTGCAATTTCATATCTGGTGGGTGGGTTTATTCCCTTGTTCCCTTACATCATTATCAACAATAGCAAAACGGGGTTCTATTTTTCATGCGCAGTAACTATTGCTGCGCTAACCATTTTCGGTTTTCTAAAAAGCAAAGTAACCGGTCAGCCGCTTATTAAAGGAACATTTAAAATTGTATCCATCGGTGTTGCTGCAGCAGGTACAGCCTATTTTCTGGCAAAACTGATAAGCTGATAATTACAGTTAAACTTCCGGAACTTATAAAGTCCAAAAACATTTCATCACGTCATTGTGCTTGTATGGAATCATACAGCCCAGGGTAAGTTCATAGGCACCCGCCGTTTGCATACCCAAACCCATGTATGGAAAATCCACTGAGAGTCCGATTGAGTAACTTACCGGGTAAAGCCCGTTAGGAATAACGCCTTTATGCGTTACAGCAACAATCAGGGCGCTGGTGTTCACTTTATTCTTACCGGTTTCAGTATTCTTTAAAATCTCTGAAAACCGGTTCGAAATACCAATACTTAAAGGCACCGTCTCAGACTTCCGGCCCATTTTAAAATAAAAATCTATACCGGTATTGGTTTCAATAAACTTGCCCTGGCTCTCGAACAGAATAGTTGGCCCTATATAAAACTTCTCATCCGTTAAGGCAACTACCGCCCGGTAAGTGGCCGTGTATTTGCGCGGCAACCGGGTTATATCACTATTTGAACCTGTAATGGAAAGATTAGGGGATAAAACATGGCCCATGGCAAACCCCAGTTCATTTATCCACCGGCCCTTTGCCCTGAAGTTATTGCGCACCAGCACGCCAAAATCAAAATCAAAAAAACTTCTCTGCGAAATAGCATCCTGGTTAAACGACGATGGGCCTGTTATCCCATAAACCGCATTCAACTGGTCCGAAAAAACAAACCGGCTCCAGTCAATATGAATGTGGTTATAATAAACTTTAAACCCGGCGTAAATATCAAAGCGCCCCGGCACCCTCTTATCATCTCTCTGTGCCCTTATCGAAGGCAAATGTTGCGAATACATAACACCTGCCGAGGTAGTTGTCAGGTACCCCTGCCCCTCTACGTCCTGCATTACATAAGCACCAGCGCCTCCCATAAACTTGTTCTGAATATTAAAAAAGGCATCACCGGTAGCTGAGTAAGTTGACAACGGCCCGGGAAATGTTTTGCCCGGCACATTAGGCCACAGGTTACGGTAAGTTAACCCTATCCGGGCATTCTCTTTATAACCGGCATAAGCAGGGTTATAATAAAGCTGGTTGGCGTCGTACTGCGAAAACGTGGGGTCCTGTGCAAAAGCGCCTACCGCCCAAATGCAAACGGCAACGAGCATCGTGTATTTTGGCAAAATCCTCATAGTCAATCCCTTTAAATATTACAAAATATCTTCTACCCTATCTTATCAGCGTAACGTCACCAATCGTTTTCTTCCTTATCTGAAATTTGTATTTCATCCCATCCCAACGGGTGCCATCAATAAACACCGCGTCAATTTTCCAAACGTAAACACCTTGCTGGCAAAGTTTACCCTGGTAGCGCCCGTCCCATCCCTCCGCAGGGCTTTTCATATCGTCATTGGTAATGGCGCTGCTCTCCCATAACAATTCCCCCCATTTATTAAATATCTGGGCATGGTAATCCAGTAAACCCATACCGGCTGGTTTCCATACCTGCACAAGGTCGTTACCTGCATTAAATTCCGGCGCAAAAGCATTGGGAACGTACAACGATTTCTTAATTACAAAAATGCTCTTGATGGCTGT
>CAISWS010000339.1 GCA_903889265.1 uncultured Bacteroidota bacterium | reverse complement strand
TATAAAAATAACAACAATGGCTATGGGCTTTTGAAGAGCAATTTTTATTAAGCGCACCATACCTTCAGTTAATTAACCTGGTTGATAAATAAGTTTAAATCGCCTTTAACCGAAGCCTTAAAAAGTAAAGCCTTCCAAACGCCCATGTAATTTAATTTGTAATCTGCCTCAGCTTTCACCAGCCCGTATTGGGCCTGTATTAAATCAGCAAAATTCGCCAAACCCGACTGATACCGGGATTGAAGTGATTTATAAGAATACTCCGCCGACTCTAAAAAAAGCGGGCTTTCCTGCACAACCGCAAAAGCATTGGCAAGAGTTGTGTCAGCCAGTTCATCCTGCTTGCGCAACTGCAATTCCACCTCATTCATTTTCTCCTCATTCGATTTAATCAAAAAAGCCTGTTGCTGTATCTGGGGTTTTACCTGTAAAAAATGCAGTATAGGCACGCTCAACTGAAGCCCTACACCGTAATTAAATCTTTGAAAACCCAGCCCGTTTGTAATATCAACTGCACCGGTATTGGAAACTCCCGAGCCTCTTGCATACCCCGTTCCCCAAACTCCCAATGTAGGTGCCGATGTCATAGCCAGCGCTTTTTTACGCGCAACACTGATACTGGTATTTGAACTATACAAACCAACCAGCGGATTTTTGGCCGAATCGGAGGATAGAAAATTTTGAGGCAAGCGGTAAAAAAATGCGGTATCAGAAAAAACAAAATTACTGTCGGTTGCCAGTAACTGCGATAAAGTGATACTCGCCTGCTGCTGATACTTCTGAATGCTTAGCAAATCAATTTTTGCTTTTGAAACCTCGGCTTTAAATAAGGCAGTATCTACACCCGGCTTTATTCCGCTAACCACAAGCGATTGAACCGACCTTAAATTAGCCTCTGTACGTTGCAGGTTATTTTTATAAACCTTCGATAACTCACCCGAGGTCAGCAAATCAAGGTAAGCATTGATAACTTTTATTTTATGCCGGAATATCTCATTGCCGGCATCAGCCCTGGCATACTGCAAACCGGCTTTGGCAACATCTACCTGGGCTTTCCTTTGCCCAAAGGTTATTGGCTGCCAGTTAAGTAACAGGCTGGTAGCACTTCCAAAAACTCCGTTCATATTATTTGATGCCACTGGCGGCCCGGTAATAGGAACCATAAACTGATTGGATGCCATACCGGTAATGTTATTATAGGTAGCGTAGTTAACCTGGTATGAGGCATCGAGGTTAGGAATAAGTGTGCTTTGGCTGGCGGCAACTCCCTTCTGCGCCGCCTGTATATCCAATGCTTTGGATTTAAGCAGGGGATAATTTGCTTCTGCCATTTGCACCAACTCTTTCAATGTATGGCTTTTTGCGGATGATTGAGCGCTTAGCACATTGAAGCCGCCCAATAGCATAAGCAATACATTAAATTGTATCAGCATATTACTAAAGCAGACATCTCTTTTAGCATTCATAAATAACAGCGAAATTGGGAAAACGACGCAGTAGCAGTTAAAAAGCAAATATTATGCAATAATGGAGAATCCAAATAATAAATCCTCAAAAAACCAAGGATTAAAAAATTTCACAAATAAGCGTGTTGGTAAGAATAGTAAAAACCAGCATATCCTTCATCTGAACATTACAAATTGGTAACCTTAATATTTAGCTTGCTCGTTACGCTTTTCCAAACAAAACCCCATTCCACAATTTAGAAACAAAAAAAAACAGGCTAATAGTTACATATAACATTGTCATTTATACCAAATTTAAAATCTAATAACTACCTATTAATCAACTATTTATACTTAAACCAGAATCACAAATGGCCCTTAAATAAATATTTTTAATTCACTATTTTTAAATATTCGCGAAAAATTATAAACACTCTATCAAGTGCAAAACTAATAGATATTTTAACTATTAGGCTCGACTAACATAACCTTGGCTTAACATTGAAACAACACTTTTGCGGCAACCAAAAAGTAACCCAAAAATGAAAAAACTACTACCCATTTTTATGATGTGTATCGCGCTGGCAGGTAAGGCGCAATATTATTCAGCAGATTCAGCGAGAATCGAAGAGCATTTCAGAAAAACAGACCATATCCTTAATATACTGCGCGAATTCAGGATTGTAATATATGTACAACCTGAATGGCAACGCGCCGACACGGCAGGTATTTCAAGCGTACAAGGAGGTAATTTTCCTGGTGCAGCAAACAACCGTATTTTGATTCGCCGGGGGCGCTTTAAACTTTTCTGGCAGCACGAAATTGTTAACAGCCATGGCGATTCAATAAAAGTTGGCGAATTCAATTTCCAATATGATGCCACCGAAAAAGGCTTTAATGCATTTAAGGATTTCTATGGCAGAATTATTGATCCATGGACTGGTTGGTTCAGTATACAAGGCGGTATAACGGTTCGGCCGTTTGGCTGGGAATCTCCCGCTTCTCCTATGACCTATGAAACACCGGAATTTGCACGCATGAACCAACAAATCATGCCTAATGAATGTGAACTTGGCGAAACCTTCATTATCGAATCACCCCGCAAATTTAAACCCGTTTATCTGCGTTTGGATGCAGGAGTGGTAAACGGAAACGGTATAGGTAATACCGGGACAGGACAAGCCAGCATAAATACCGGTTCTTACCAGAGCGCAAAAGATTTTGTGGGCCGCTTAATGATAGGTAAACAATTTAAGCTTAATGCTGATACAAAGATTAAGCTGATGGCCAGCGGCTCTTACTATTACGGAAGCGTATTGCAAACTACCAATAACGTATTTAAAGTTGTTAAGAGTGCATACAGCGGCGTAGATTCATTTGCCAATGTTACAGCAGGTACTGCCGATACGGCAGGAAGAGGCCACACTGATTATCACCGCGAATATTATGGCGCACACCTTGAAGTGGATTTTGATTACAAAATCGGCGCCAGTGCCTCAGCAACAACCGCATTACGTGGGGAATTCATTGCAGGCCAGCAGCCTGGTCAACTAAGCTCTAATACCGTGCCACTTGGTGCAGGTACAAGCGCTCCTGTTGCAGATTTGTATATCCGTAATTTCCGCGGGTACATGGTAACCTTTACCCAGGGCTTCCACTTTAAAGCAGGTAAACAACAAATGCACGCTGACCTTACCTTTAAAGTTGACAATTATACCCCTAACACAGCTGTTAGCGGAACCGCAATTAACACACACGATAAATTTTCGACTACTGATATAGCTTATACCACATACAGTGGTGGCTTTACATTAACACCGGTGCCTTACTTCAAGTTAATGTTGTGGTATGACCATGTAACTAACGAAAGTACTGGCATTGCCGGCTGGTCTTCTTCTTACGCCAAAAATGACGTATTGACCCTGCGCACCCAGTTTATGATTGATAGCTGGTGGTTCGATAAAAAGAGCACTACTAACGAAAACTTAATATCCAGGACATATTAGAATGATAGTTTTGACCCTAACTAAAAGTAAAATTAAATTATGAGAAACTTAATCATCGCACTTTTTGCGGTAGTTGCCTTTACCAGCTGTGGAAACAAACCCCAAACTGAAAACGCACAAGCCAGCACAACCAAGCAGCAAATTAAAATAGATGGCTCAAGTACCGTTTATCCTATTTCCGAAGCAGTTGCTGAGGATTACAAAAAGGCGAACAATAACGTTGACATAACAGTAGGCCTATCGGGTACCGGCGGCGGATTTAAGAAATTTGGCCGTGGCGAAACGGATATCAGCGATGCTTCACGTGCAATTACACCTACAGAAGATTCAATTTGCAAGGCAGCTTCTATCGATTATATAGAATTGCCGGTTGCTTATGACGGAATTGCAATTGTTGTAAACGCAAAAAACACCTGGTTAAACAGCATTACAGTTAGCGAATTGAAAAAAATGTGGAGCCCGGATGCACAGGATAAAGTAAAAAAATGGAGCGATATCAATCCAAAATGGCCTAACGAAGAAATTCACCTTTTCGGCACAGGCACCGCTTCAGGTACTTTCGATTACTTTACTGAAGCTATCAACGGAAAAGCCAAAGCAATCCGTGGTGACTACACTGCCAGCGCAAACCCTAACGTTTTAGTTGAAGGCATAGCATCAGATAAAGACGCCCTTGGCTTTTTTGGACTGGCTTACTACGAGTCGAACAAAGACAAGCTGAAAGTAGTACCGGTAGATGATGAAAAAGACGGAGACGGAAAAGGCGCAATTGCCCCTTCACAGCAAACTGTAAAGGATGGCAGTTACCAGCCTTTATCCCGTCCGTTGTTTATTTACATCGCCAAAAAATCTGCGGCTTTGCCTGAAGTAAAATCTTTTGTTGATTTTTACCTGGCAAATGCCGGTAAACTTTCAACCGAAGTAGGATATATTGCCCTGCCGGATGCAGTTTACGACCTTGTTAAAAAACGCTGGGCTGCCGGAACCACCGGTTCTGTACTGGTAGGTAAAGAAGCTGTTGGCGTTAAGCTTGAAGACCTTTTAGGTGCCGAAGCCGCTGCCAAATAGTTGTTTGAAGATTTTAGTTAATTGACTGACACATAGCAGGGGCAATAATATTGCCCCTGTTTTTTCTTTTTAGCAACCGCCATTAAAAGAAGGTTGCCGGGTAAAATAAAATGTTCAACGCGCAGATTATGAATATCAATATCAAGGAACGTATTATTGAAAGTATCCTGTTTCTGTGTGCCGCCGTATGCGTATTAACTACGCTGGGCATTGTGGTTATCCTGCTTATTCAAACCGTTCAGTTTTTCAGCGAAGTTTCTATAGTTGATTTTTTAACCGATACCCAGTGGACCCCGCTTTTTGCCGAAAAGCATTTTGGAATTCTCCCCCTGATAACCGGCACACTCCTTATTACCATTATTGCCATAGCTATTGCTTTACCCCTTGGACTGTCCATAGCTATTTACCTGAGCGAGTATGCATCAAAAGAATTGCGCGGCATTGTTAAACCAATGCTTGAAATTCTGGCAGCAGTGCCCACAGTAGTTTATGGATACTTTGCATTAACGGTTGTTACCCCGGTGTTGCAGTTAATTATTCCCGGGCTTGCGGGCTTTAACGCCATTTCACCGGGTATTGTAATGGGTATTATGATTGTGCCTTTTGTATCATCACTAAGCGAAGATGCTATGTACGCGGTGCCTAATGCCATGCGCGAGGCATCACTGGCATTAGGGGCTTCAAAATTTCAAACTGCCATAAAGGTTATTGTTCCTGCCGCTTCATCAGGTATCCTGGTTTCCATCATTCTTGCTTTTTCGCGCGCTATCGGCGAAACCATGATAGTAGCCATTGCCGCCGGCCAGCAACCGCGCCTTACGCTCGATCCGCGGGTACCCATTGAAACCATCACTACCTACATCGTGCAGGTGAGCAGCGGTGATGTTCCGCATGCCTCGCTGGAATACCGCACCATATTCGCCGCGGGCCTAACCCTTTTCGTAATCACCTTTTTGTTGAATAACATCAGTTACTTTATCAAGAAAAAATACCGTGAGCAGTATGAGTAATGAGCGTAAAAAATATCTGCAAAACAATGCCTTTAAAATATGGGCCATCTTTTGTACCTCGGTAGGTATAATCATGCTGGCTATTTTATTGATTAAAATAGGTATGGATGGCCTTCACCGTATTTCCCTTAACTTCTTCATGGACCTCCCCTCCCGCCGGCCCGAAAATGCGGGTATACTTACTGCTTGGGTTGGTACGCTCTGGATTATGGTTACTACCGCTCTGTTTGCCATTCCCATTGGCATAGGTGCAGGTATTTATCTTGAAGAATATGTAAAACGCGGGCGCTGGTCGTCGTTTCTTGAAATCAATATTGCGAACCTGGCCGGTGTGCCCTCTATTATATATGGATTGTTGGGGCTCGAACTTTTTGTGCGTGTATTGCACCTGGGCCAAAGCATCCTGGCAGGTAGCTTAACCCTTGCGCTGCTTATTTTACCCATTGTAATTGTATCAACCCGCGAGGCTATTAAAACAGTGCCCAATACCTTGCGCGAGGCATCATATGCCCTTGGGGCCAGCAAATGGCAAACTATCTGGCTTCAGGTGCTGCCAGCTGCTTCGGGCGGTATTATGACCGGCATAATCCTTGCCCTATCACGGGCTATCGGCGAAACGGCACCGTTGATAGTAGTAGGCGCATTAATGTATGTGCCCTTTACCCCCAAGTCGGTATTCGATTCATTTACGGTGCTGCCCATTCAAATTTACAACTGGGTTACGCGGCCACAAGCTGGTTTTTTAATTAACGCGGCCGCAGGTATTATTGTGCTGATGATGATTACTTTTATAATGAATGGCGCTGCGGTGTACTTACGTAATCGTTGGCAGAAAAACGTACGGTGGTAAAAAACTTCTCACTCAAATCCTCTCCGGAGTGAAGTGCTTAAAGTCCTTCTCCCTCGGAGAAGGACTTAGGATGAGGACTCAAAAAAGATGACAACAACATTGAATAAAATGGAAGAAAACAAGAAAACAGAATCGGGTCAGGGTATACACGGCCACGAAAAATCAGGTGAACTGAGTTCTGAATTTCCTGCTTCTATTCCAAACAAAGAGTCAAAAATGGACAAGATAAACTCAAAAGGTGTACACTGCTGGTATGGCGATTTTCATGTACTTCGTGATATTAACATGGAGATAAAGCACAACACGGTTACTGCATTAATAGGGCCTTCAGGCTGCGGCAAATCAACCTACCTTCGCATCTTCAACCGAATGAACGACCTTATTGAAGGCTTCAGGCTTGAAGGCGAAGTAGCGATTGATGGTAAGGATATTTTCGCCAGGGATGTGCGTATAAACGAATTGCGTAAAAAGGTGGGCATGGTTTTCCAAAAGCCAAATCCATTCCCAAAAAGCATTTTCGAAAACGTTGCATACGGGTTAAGGGTAAATGGAGTAACGCACAAAAAGTTTATAGAAGAAACTGTTGAGCGCTCATTAAAACAAGCCGCCCTTTGGGAGGAAGTAAAAGACAAACTGGATAAAAACGCATTAAGCCTGTCAGGCGGACAGCAACAGCGTTTGTGCATAGCCCGCGCCATTGCCATTGAGCCGTCGGTGGTACTGATGGACGAGCCATCTTCAGCACTCGATCCTATTTCAAGTGCCAAGATCGAAGAATTGATTTGGGAACTGAAAGCAAAATATACTATTCTTATAGTTACGCACAACATGCAACAGGCGGCACGCGTAAGCGACAAAACTGCCTTCTTCTACATTGGCGAACTGGTAGAGTATGATGATACAAAAACAATTTTTACTAACCCGAAAAAGGAAAAGACACAGAATTATATAACCGGGCGATTTGGATAGAAATAACTGTGGGCATTGGGTCGTGAGCTTTGAGCAAATACAGGATTCGTGCAACTCATAGCTCAAAGCTCCTAAATCATAATTCATAATTCATAAATCATAATTCACAAATGGTATGGGCCACTTAGATAAAGAAATAACCTCCCTGAAAAACAACCTCATCGAAATGTTTTTGCTGGTGCAGAAGCAGTTGCGTAAAAGTTTGATAGCAGTAAACACGCTTGATAAAAACCTGGCCCGCGAGGTTCTGGTTAACGAAAGACGCGTAAATGCTGAAGAGCTGAAAATTGACAAAGACTGCGAAAACTTTGTAGCCTTGTTTAACCCGGTAGCAATAGATCTTCGCTTTGTTTTTGCCGCTTTTAAAATGAACTCGCACCTTGAAAGTATAGGCGATAGCGCTAAAGGAATATCAAAGTTTGTGTTGGAAATGGAGCGTAAATTCGATGACCAGTTGCTGCTGGAACTGCAATTACAAAAAATGTATGACCTCGCAGATTCCATGATTGAAGACACCATTCAGTCGCTGAGAAACGATGATACCACACAGGCCCGCCTGGTATTTAGCAAAGACGTGGAAATAGATAACATCAACCGCCAGGCCAACAAAATAATTGCCGACTACCTGGCAAAGGGCCCTGAAGATATTATCTCCCTGCTTAACTTAATGTCTATAATAAGAAGAATAGAACGCGTTGGCGACCTTAGTTCCAACATAGCCGAAGAAATTATTTTTTACCTGGAAGCTAAAGTTTTGAAACACGATAAAATGAAAGGGTAATCCACCCCTGATGCTAAAGTCCTCTTCGAACGAGAGGACTTGGAACCCTCTCCTTCGGAAAGGGCAGGGTGATGACCGTATTCGCATTTTATAAATAAATTTACCACAAACTAAACTCACCATTGGATAAATACTCACCCCGTACCCTTACCATCCTGTTTTCGTTAATGCTGGCAACCTTGGTCAGCCTTGTTGACCTTTATTTCGAAAACTCATTACTACATTTTATTTCCATCTTTTTGCTGGTGTCCATTTCAGCCTCCATCCTGCTTTACTATGTGGTGGATGTATATCTGCGCAACCGCATAAAACTGGTTTACAAAATCATTCACCAGTTTAAGCTCAGTAAAAACCTCAAAGAATCAATTGGCGACTCAGTTGGCGACGACCCGCTTAGCGAAATGGAAACCCAGGTTAAAGATTGGGTAACCGACAAAAGCAAAGAAATTGAAGACCTCAAAAAACTGGAACAATTCCGCAAGGAGTTTTTGGCCAACCTTTCGCACGAACTTAAAACGCCCATCTTTAACATACAGGGTTACGTACACACCCTGCTGGATGGCGCCATGGACGAGCCGGAGGTAATGAAACACTTTTTAGAACGCACCGCCAAAAGCATTGACCGGCTCAACAACCTCGTTGACGACCTTGATGAGATATCGAAGATAGAACGCGGCGAAGTAGCCATGATAAAGGAGATATTCGACATTGCCCAACTGGTAAAAGAAGTGTTCGAATCAATGGAGTTGAAGGCCGTTAAACAAGGCATTGCGCTCAGCGTAAAAAAAGGGTTTGATAAACCGTTTTTTGTGCACGCCGATAAAGAAAAAATACGCCAGGTAATAACCAACCTGATTGATAACTCCATCAAATACGGCACCCTCAACGGCGAAACAACAGCCAGCTATTACGACATGGACGACAACATCCTGATTGAAATTACCGACAACGGTATAGGCATTTCAGAAGAACATTTACCACGTTTATTCGAACGCTTCTACCGCATAGACAAGCACCGCAGCCGTGAACAAGGCGGCACAGGCCTGGGCCTCGCAATCGTTAAGCATATCATCGAAGCCCATGAACAAACCATCAACGTTCGTAGCACCGTTGGCGTAGGCACCACCTTTGCATTTACACTTCAGAAGGCAAAAGATAAGTAGTTGATAATCTGACTGTTTTAACTCTACAGGCAAACCAACATTTAATTCAAATTATCATGAAGAACATCTTCAATGAAGCCGATAAAAATGAAATTCTGCAACGCGTGGAAAAACTAACTCCGCAAAGCCAGCCATTATGGGGCACAATGACTGTTTCACAAATGCTTGCCCATTTTGCCGAAGCAACCCGGATACCGGTGGGCGAACTTAAACCCAAACGAGTATCATTTCCGCTAAACATCTTCGGCTTACTGATAAAATCAGCAGTGCTGGGTCCAAACCCTTTCCGGCATAACACACCAACGGCTCCGGAAACAAAAATCACGACCGATAAAGATTTTGAAAAAGAGAAAGCCAATTATATAAAGGCTGTAAACAAATTATATAATGGTGGCGGGCAAATTATCACAGCAACCCATCACCATGTTCTAGGCAAGCTTACACCTAATGAATGGGGGCGCATGGTTTTTAAACACGCCGATCATCATCTTTCGCAATTTGGGGTTTAGCCTCTGTAAGCAACTTTGTCTTTTAGCTTTTCCACCGCCTTCTCCATCCTCGCCAACCTCGTCTCTTCCTTCTTCGCCCCGTTAATCCAAAGCACCCATTCCTTTTTATGGGTAAAGCTCATCTTATCAAACATCGCCTCCAGCTTATGTTTTTTAAGTAGCTTTCTAAATGCCTCAGGCACCTCAATAGTGCGCTCCTCAATATCTTCAACCAGCCAAATCTTCACCTCATCTCCTACCCCTTTGCCAATCTTTTCTCTAATCGCTTTTTGCACGAGCACAAAATGAAACGGCGTTCCGTACTTCACCATCGTGCCCCTGTAAGGCTCGCCATCAATAGTGCATTTAAAAGGCACACGCCCCTTTCCAAATTCCTGCTTCACATCATAAGGGAAAACAACATATGCCCCTCCCCCATCGCCGGCCTCTAACTTTCCTTTAAATTTATATTCTTTCATAGTTATTGCTTTAAGCAATGAGCCATGTGCTATGAACGGGAAAACTGTATTCATCAAAGCTCATAGCATATGGCACAAAGCCTATTTAAAAGTATACGTCTTCTTATTACACCACACCTTCGTTTCGTACTGCACCAGGCTGTAAGTTACCGCTTCATTAGACAGGTTATAGGAAGGAACAATCTGGTCGCTCACTTCTACCTGCTCGCCGTAATACAGGGCTTTTAAACGGCCGTCCAGGTCCTGGTAAACGCAAATATCATTATCCACCTTAAAGCTCATGGGTAAAAACCGCTCCAGCCAGTATTTT
>CAISWS010000338.1 GCA_903889265.1 uncultured Bacteroidota bacterium | reverse complement strand
TGTACCAGCTTTTTATCTTCATTAAAATAGGGCGACTGAATAAACCTGCCAAAACGGTTTAGCTCGTAAACAGTGAAGGTTTTTAAAATGTCGTTTAATCTTGAATGGAGCATTTGCCAGGTAATTTATTCCGTACAAAGTTAATTTTTGTCCTGAAATTATCGGTAAGGTGTCTATATGTATGGTTAATTCAGTTCTGAATAATTAAAAAATGCGCTGTAAATGGGCTTTTAAATGTACTTTTTTAAACGCACAACTGTTGCCATGTTTGTATCGTCAAAAAGAGTAAACATGAAAAACCTCCTTAAATTCAACGATATGAAAAAATTAATGACCTCCCTGTTGTTGCTTGCCTTGCTTGGCTGCATGGATGTAAATAAAGTGCAGGCGCAGTACGTAACTATACCCGATATTTACTTTGCCAACTGGCTTCAAAGTAATTATCCTTCATGCATGAATGGGAATCAGCTAGACACCAGTTGTGCAGCAGTACTTTCTGCAACCAATGTCAATTTTTACAATTTAGGTGGTGGATCCGGACGGAGGACTCTGGATTGGATACAGTACTTTAAAAACCTGGATACGCTAATTTGCACAGTTGATTATTATGTTCAGCAGGGAGACCCTAACCCTTTTGACAGCATCCGCCAATTACCACCTTCATTGAAATATCTGGATTGCAACAGTAATTATTTAAGAAGCCTTCCGCCTTTACCGGCCACCCTGCATTATTTAAATTGTAATAATAATGTTATTGCAGCCATGCCCAATTTACCTGCCGGGCTTACCTATTTAGATTGTGGGATTAATGGAATAAGTTCGCTGCCCACCCTGCCGGACAGCTTATACTATTTCAGTATTGACAGCCTTGTTAATATGAATTGCCTGCCTCAATTAAAGCGCATTGTAAATTTTATTTTCACCCGAACTAATTTAACCTGTTTGCCCGATTATGGCAATATCACCAACAGCACTCCTGCACTTAATACTTTGCCTTTGTGCCAGGCGGGCAATGTGCATGGATGCCCGTATTTTAGCGGAACAGTAATAGCAAACGCCGGCGTTAATATGATAACCTGTAGTGGCGGAACGCTAACAATAGGTGGCACTCCAACGGCTACCGGCGGTACGTCGCCTTATACTTATTTGTGGTCGCCTGCTACCGGTTTAAATGCGGCCAATGTTCCCAATCCGGTTGTAACCAATATTACCGCTAGTACTACCTACACGGTTACTGTTACCGATAACGCGGGTACCACAGCTGCCAGTAGTGTTACCATAAACTTAGTGTCGGCGCCCACTTCCACATTTACAGTTACCAGTCCGGTAAGTGCGGGTGCTATATCCACTGTTACTTATACAGGGAATGCAAACGGCGGTGCCAGTTACACCTGGAATTTTGGTGGTGGTACTGTGGTTTCCGGTACTAACGCAGGGCCATACCAGATAAGCTGGAATACCTCCGGAACAAAAACCGTTACCCTGCAGGTAAGCAGCGGTTCCTGTGCTTCAGGAACTACTTCCGAAAATGTATTGGTTACAACAGTTCCGGTATATAACACGGCGTACGATTCAACGCTTGTTAACCAGGCCTGGTTTTACTGTGTTAACACCGGTGGTGTAATTGACACCGGCAGGCTGCTTGCAATACAGCAACCGGTAAACGGAACCATTGGTAAAGTGAAGGTTGGCAACCAGGTTTGCCTTACTTATACACCTGCATATAACTTTATAGGGCTTGATACTTTTTGGCTTCAGTTATGCACCGATACTTCAGCTACCTGCGACACTACCGTTGTTATTATGCATGTGTACAGCGCCTGCTACCAGTGTGTATGGCCGGGAGATGCCGACTACAACGGCATTGTAAATAATGCTGATTTGCTGCCCATTGGCATAGGTTACGGCACCACCGGCCCTGTGCGGCCCAACGCCACTATTAACTGGACAGGCCAACCGGCACCTTACTGGCCCGATTCGTTATTGGATAATTCGAATTACAAATTTATTGATTGCAATGGGGACGGAATTATTAATGCCGATGACACGGTGGCTATTGTTTTAAACTACAGTTCAACTCACTCGCGCGGTAGCGCCGCATCGCCGGGTGGCCAGGGTGCACCAACTTTATTGCCGGTAGCGGTTGAAGATACTACCTATAACGGAGATACATTAACGGTTGAACTGGTATTGGGCGATACCAGCCACCCTGCTAATAACGTTTACGGATTGGCCTTTACTCTAAATTATGATATCACCGCTGTTGATTCTACAAAAGCCGTTACTGTAACCTTTGGTAATTCGTGGCTTGGCACTGCGGCGGATAAAATATCGATTGCCAGGGATTTTAAGCAACAAGGCCAGTTGCAATGCGCACTTACGCGTATAAACCACACTACCAAAAGCGGGGAGGGGCCTATAGGTACGGTTAGTGTGATAGTTACCACCGATAATATTAACGGCAAAAACTACGCATATTATGCCGAGAACTTTTTTATCAGCAACGTAACCATGTTAGACAGCATTGGCGATATACTACCGGTTAATACCGGCGCAGGCTCAGCATTGGTAGGCTATCTGCCCACCGGTATAGCACAGGTAAACGGTATTAGTAACCTGGTACATATTTACCCCAACCCGGCCAATGACCAGTTACAGGTAACCAGTGGTGCAGGAGCTATAAGTGAAATAAAAATAACCGATGTGTTAGGCCGTGAAACACTGAGCCGTGATTACCTGCCGGATGCTAACGTTACAAAACAACAGCTTGATATTTCAGTACTTAACCCGGGCATATTCCTGGTTGAAGTGTTAACTGCCAACGGGCTTGCTGTTCAAAAATTGGTTGTGGCGAGGTAGGGTGAAAAACTCACCCCTTTGGCTGCCGACATTTCCCCTCTCTTTGAAAAAAAGAGAGGGGAAAACCTATTTGTTTGTTGCGGTTGGCCATGTTAGTGGTTAAAGCTTTGTAGTATATTATTACGGCCTCTTGTTTTTGCGCCTTTGGGCAAAACGTTGTATAAACCGGAATTGAAAGGCAGATTTAAGGATGAAAGGCAGGATAGAAACGGGCGAGTTTGTATGGCATGTTATTAAATGCAAATACTATAGCGCTCCGCTATAGACATAGCGGAGCGTAGCTGGAAAGCTACGCTCAAAGACAAGCTATGCCCAAATGGGGTTGGCTGAGGCTACGCCCAAAGGGGTATGCTCAAAGACAGGCTACGCCGAAAGGGCTTTAAAAAGCATACTTCAAAAACTATTGTCAGCACCATGCAAACCGAACCCGAAAGCCGACGCGAGTGGATGCTTCATCGCTTCGAATGGGCAGCAAAATCAGACAGTCGGATTACCAATTATAAATTTTGGCAAGAAAGCAACCATGCAGTTTTTCTTGACCCTCACTTTACGGCCTTAGCTGAACAAAAAATAAAGTATATTCATGATAATCCCGTAAGAGCCGGTATCGTTGATGTACCCGAAGATTATTTGTATAGTTCAGCGCGTGACTATTGTGGCAAAACCGGATTGGTGAAAGTTAACTTATGGATTTGAATGTAAAAGAATACACGCATTACAAATGC
>CAISWS010000337.1 GCA_903889265.1 uncultured Bacteroidota bacterium | reverse complement strand
TGCTGTGGCTATACTCCTGGTTCTTCCCAAGTGCACAGGTATCTCAAGGTCATGTATTACTTTGTCGCTTATACAGGAAAGGTTTGCCCCACTGTCAAAAAGAGAATAGAGTTGCTTCTCACCTTTTGAACCTACAAACAATAATGGATTTTTTATAACTGACACTTCCTTTTAGTTTACTTCTGAATAAAATTTTACATTCCCCGCCCTGCAATCGTCAATTAACTTATCCATCTTCTCAGGGGTTAAAAATTCATGGTAGTAATCACCCAACTGTAACATCGGGGCATAGCCACAGGCACCCAGGCATTCTGTTCCCTTTACTGAGAACATACCATCAGGCGTAACCTGTCCTTCTTCAACACCCAGTTTGCTACAGGTGTATTCCATCAAATCTTCAGCGCCACGTAAGCAGCAGCAACTGGTGCGGCAAAACTCAAACATGTATTTACCAACGGGTTGCTGGTTATACATGGTGTAGAAAGTAACTACCTCGTAAACTTCAATTGGCAGCACATTCAGTACTTCCGCTACCTTATCCATTACCGGAACGCTTAACCAGTTGTTGTGTTCATCCTGCACTTCGTGCAGCACAGTAAGCAAAGCGCTTTTGTGTTTACCTTCCGGGAAATGCGATTTCAATTCGGCTATACGCGCTAAAAGCCTGTCGCTGAATTTCACTTCCTCTTTTGTTACTTCTGCTAATCCCATATACCAAGCCCGCCTTATATTGCGGTATTATTTTAATCAGTTAATTAAGCATCCAACTCGCCTGCAATAACATTCAGCGAGCTTAACATTACAATAGCATCACTTAACAAATGCCCTTTCACCATTTCCGAAAAAGCCTGGTAATAAATAAAGCATGGCCTGCGGAATTGTAAACGGTAAGGCACCCGGCTGCCATCACTTATTAAATAAAAACCCAATTCACCATTTCCACCTTCCACCGAGTGATAAACTTCGCCTTTGGGAACCGGTATCTCACCCATCGTAATCTTAAAGTGATAGATAAGGGCTTCCATATTCTCATAAACCTGGTCTTTCGGAGGCAGGTAATAATCAGGTACGTCAGCGTGATAAGGCCCTTCAGGCAGCTTATCCATGGCCTGTTGTATAATGCTTACGCTTTGCCATATTTCGGCATTGCGCACGCAGTAACGGTCGTAAGTATCGCCGCTTTTACCAACCGGAATATCAAACTTGAAGTCCTGGTAACTGCTGTAAGGACTCATTACCCGAACATCGTAATCAACTCCTGCGGCACGTAAATTAGGGCCGGTAAAGCCATAAGAAATAGCTTTTTCAGCACTGATAGGCCCCACGTTAATACAGCGGTCCATAAATATACGGTTGCGCGATACCAGGTTTTCAAACTCTGTCATCACTGCCGGAAACTCCTTTAAAAATGCCTTTATTTTTCTGAAAGCGGTATCACTTAAATCCCTCTCCATGCCACCCATGCGGCCCATGTTGGTGGTTAAACGGGCACCACACATTTCCTCATATATCTCATAAATCTTCTCGCGATATTGGAATACGTACAAAAACCCTGTAAAGGCACCGGTGTCTACTGCAAGAATTGAAATGCAAACCAAATGATCGGCAATACGTGCCAGCTCCATCATTATTACACGGATGTATTGCGCACGTTTAGGCACCTCAATACCCAATAATTTCTCAATAGTCAACCACCACCCCATATTGTTGATGGGCGACGAACAGTAGTTCATCCGGTCGGTAAGAGGTGTAATCTGGTAAAACGGACGATTCTCAGCAATCTTTTCAAAAGCACGGTGAATATAACCTACGGTAGATTCAGCTTCAATAATACGCTCACCATCCATCAACAACACGTTCTGGAAAATACCATGCGTAGCAGGGTGAACAGGGCCCAGGTTCAGGATAGATAATTCGCTGCCATCAGCATTCTCGCGCTGCTTAATCAGCTCGGCGTATTTATCTTCTATGGATTTAACTACTATTTCAGACATTGCTTACCTCTTTAATTCAAATTTTCAGGGAAAAATTTTATAGATGTCTTTCCTGTTTGCAATTCGTAAAAATCTTAAAACCTGGCCAGTAAATTCAATTCCCATTCTAAAATCACCAACCCTAATCCTATAATAACGGTCAAATCCTTCGAACTTCTTCAAATTCCGAATGCCGTTCATGGTCTTAGCGCTTTTGCATTCTTCAATTATATCCGCAACTTTATTTTTTATTTTTTTGTCCTTGAGGTCGTTCAAGTCCTTAAAGAACCTTTCACTAAACTCAACATTCATTTTCCCTTCAATTTTTTCATCACCTTCTCGTACGACACAGTTTTACTTGTATCAACTTCTTTCATCAACAAACCCAAGCCAAAATCTTCCCTTTCTTCATCGGTCAGCAACTTGGATTTTATACCTAGTTTTTTCAATAGCGCTTCTAAAAAAAGCATCTCCTCTTGATTTTCAGTCGAAACCAACAGTGCCTGACGTCCTTTTATCTTCTTCTTGACTGTTCCCATACTTAATTCAAATTAGCATTCAAAGGCTCCCTTCCAAAATACCTGTCATCTTTATCAGTCCTTCCACCGTCTTCCATCGGAAATTCCTTGCGCATCGGAAACGACACCATCTCATCCATATTCAAAATCCTTCGCAAATCCGGGTGGCCTGTAAAAATGATGCCGTAAAAGTCATAGGTTTCGCGTTCCATCCAGTTTGCGGTAAGGAACAGTTTGGTAGCGGTTTCTACCTCCGGGTTTTCGCCGTTCAGGTAGGTTTTAAACCTTATTCTTACATTATCCAGCCAGTTGTGCATATGGTAAACCACCGCAAACTGTGAGTCGACCTGATTATCAGGATAATGGACCCCACACATGGAGGTTAAAAAATTAAATCTCAGGGTTTCATCATCGAGCAAAAAACGCATCAGGTCCAT
>CAISWS010000336.1 GCA_903889265.1 uncultured Bacteroidota bacterium | reverse complement strand
TGATATTCAATTAGTTAATTCTTATCGAAGGGCAGGTTTAATTAATTTTAGCGTTTAGATATTATGAGGGGGTAGGTAATAAAGGTATCTACCCCTATCTTACCAAAACAATTTTACCTGCCCTGATGCTGCCACTTTCGCCACTTATGGCATAGAGATAAACCCCGCTCGCTATTTCATTACCATAGCCATCTTTCCCATCCCACATTATTTCATATTTACCTTCACTTACCAAACTACCCGCCACCAAGGGCCTTACCAACTGTCCTTGCTCATTATAAATGTATATGGTCAAGCGTTCCGGCTTATTCAGCGAAAAAGATATTCTTGTTTGCTTCATGAATGGGTTAGGGTAAACCAATTCATCGGCATAGTTGCTATTCCAGAGAACAGGTACACCGGTTGCCGCCGAGTCGTAACAATTGCTTGTCGAACTTATGAAGTATGTGGCTGAAATATCTCCATTGTGATGCGTAATATTGGTATCAGCCGGCAAATACACACGCACATATTGCACCTGTATACCTTCATCACCAACTGTAACTCTCAGGTGCCCTGAATTGTTTAATATATCGCCTGATAAATAGCCATAAGCAGCGGCTGATGTATTATTGAAATTGGGTAGACTGGGTTGAGGCGTTTCCTGGTAAACAAGGCAGTCTTTTTCCTGCTGGTCATACAGATGGTCGTGGCCATGGAAGAAAATGTTTACGTGATTTTCAGTTAGCAGGTCTTTAATCGGCTTATACCAACCTGCGCGGTTGGCAGCAAATCCCGGAGTGCCATCAAGATTATTTCCACCCCATTCATATAGATTGGCATACTCAACACCTCCGCGACCCTGCCCGTTTACACCACCACCGACAAGCTGATGCAGGAACACAAATTTGAATTTTGCAGTGCTGCTTTCCAGCGTAGCCCGCAGCCAATCATATTGAGTTTTACCTAACGACCAACGCCAGCCCGTCAATGAATCCGGCTTGGGATTGGTGTACCAAAATGGGTCAAGCACAATAAACTGAGCATCTCCCCATTGCCAAGCATAATAGCTTTCTCTTTTGCCTATATATGCGTAGTTAGTGGTGTCGCCGGTATAAAAACTATTAGGTTCAGGATTGAGAAAATACTGTTTACGCACCTGAGCATCCCATACAGCCACGTTGTTGGATGTCCCGTTCAAGTACCAACCAGCCTCACCTTCATGATTGCCTAATGCAATAAAAAGTGGCACCGAACTGCCGGAGGTAGCATAGAAATTGCGGAATATTTTGCACCGGTAGGGAATGGTATCATAAGGAACGACGTGCGCACTGTTTTGCAGTTTATCCGTCATTAAAAAGTCGCCTAAATCAATCATAAAATCGGGCTTGTCAGCTAACTGATTTAAGAGACATTGTCGGTAAAGCGCTGTATCGCTATTGGCATCATCGTGCGGGTCAGCTTCAACTTCAAAAGTGAAAGTACTTCCTATTGAGCGTTGGGTATGAAAGGTATACTGAGGCCTTGCCGTAAAAGCAGTGTCGCCAGGTAGCCGGTAACAGTACCGGTAATAATATTGAGTATTGGGTTGTAGCCCGTTTAATACTACTGCCGCTATCACACTATCTGGATAAGCCTGCCAAACAGTATGGTTTGAAAAGTTGCCACTAACTGTATCATATTGCACACTAACCTCGGCAGAATCAGCAAACATCACCTGAACTGTAATACTTGTGTCTGTGGGGCGCGACAACAGCTCCGTAAATAGAATTTGCTGAGCGCTCAGATAGCTGGTTATAAAATATATTGTGCCAGTAAAAAGGAATTTACTTTTCATGGGAACGGTTTGCCTGATGACGGTTAACGAAATGAATTAGCGTGCGATTACTACCCTTTTGTTTACACTTGAATTGTCCGTTTCTATATTCAAAAAGTAAATACCATTGGCAACTTTGCTTATGTCTATATGCCTATTTTGGGTTTGCAGAATTAATTGGCCTAAATCGTTCATCATCTTAATCGTGTGGTTTTCGCTGTTATCACCAAATTGAACTGTCAGCTGATCCTTAGCAGGGTTTGGAAACACCGTAACCTTGTCGCTGCTTACGATTTTGTTTATTGATGTTGTGGCAGTAGTATCACAGGTGCCGATGGTATAAGTAAATGCAACTTGCCCATTCTTATTCGCTCCCAATGTATCCTTGGGTAAATACGACTCTACGTAATCAACCTTTACGCAAGAAGGAGATACGGTAACCCTGATATACCCTGAACCGTTCAATGTGTCAGCTGTATACGCTGCACCGTTGGCTAAAATGCCTTTCTCATAGGTAGAATCGGCTGCCATGGGAACCTCCTGATATATGACACTATCCAAAACTTCGCGTGCAAACAAATGGTCATGTCCTTGAAATAAAATATTTACCCCATAGTCCACAAACAGCTGTTGAATGGGTTTCCCCCAACCTGGCCGGTAAGTATTAAACTGGTATTGGCCGTTTTTAGCATATCCACCCCACTCAAAGGTTTGAGCTGGTATGATTCCTCCCCGCTCCTCGCCAAGGGGATGATGAACAAACACGAACTTGTATTTTGCAGTGCTGCTTTGTAAAGTGTTTTTAAGCCAGGTATATTGAGTATAACCCAGTGTCCAGTTCCAACCATCAGCCTTTACTTGTAAGGAATCAGGATTAAAACAATCAAACCTATAAGCATCTAATACAACGAATAAAGCATCGCCCCAAGTATAAGCATAGTAGTCGTCGGGCTTATTCATACCAAACATTTCAGCATCCGAATTGCCGGTGAAAAACCCGTTAGGCTCAGGATTGGCATAGTAGTATTTACGCCACAAGGTTGACCATACCGCCAGGTTATTGGGCGCAAGGGTATCGAGATAGTATTGCTTTTCACCATCGTGATTACCTAAACAAATGTTGAATGGCACAGAATTACATAACGGCGCCAAACGCGAACGGTAGGCTTTGCGCAAAGAATCTACCTGGTGTGAAGTAATAGTAAACGCATAGTGGTCATCGCCAAAAATATCGCCCAGCGTAAACATAAAATCTGGCTTATCCGCGGCCTGGTTTTGCATTGTTACACTGTATAAATGAGGGTTGCCGTAATCGTATAAATGTTCATCAGCCTCTACCTCAAAAGTGAATGTGCTACCCGGTGCACGCTGCGTATGAAACGTGTACTCCGGCGTGGCGCTAAATACACTGCCTCCTATAGCCTGATACATTACCCTATAATAATACATGGTGTTTGCCGCAAGGCCACTAAGCTCTGCCATATAGGGCTCGTTGATGCTATCGATTGATAAGCTGGTCGAATCCGTGTAGACGCCTGATTGAGTACCGTATTTCAGATAAAGGTTAACCGTCTGGTCAAACATGATACTCGCAGTAATGGAGGTATCAGTGGCTCTACCCAAAATAATAGATTGAGTTTGTGCTACCACGGCATTGCCCATAAACATAAAAAGGGTGAGTTGGAAAACGGACTTGAGAAAAGAGATGGCATTGCAAAGTTTGTTCAATTGCTTCATGGCGGTGCTTAATTTGGCG
>CAISWS010000335.1 GCA_903889265.1 uncultured Bacteroidota bacterium | reverse complement strand
TTGTGGGTTAAAAGCGTTATAGCTTGGCATAATATACGAGTTGCCGAAATCAGAACATAGTGCAAACATTTTAGCCTGCGGATAGTAAGGCTTATACGCCACATTACTATAAGTGCATGTAACGCGGCCGGCGCTAATGCCCGGCATGTTAAACGACACTATATTGCCGTTAGCATAAACAACGCTGTCAACAAACACGTAACCCATGCCCGAAGTATTGCCCGAAGTAATAGAATCTAACGTACCATCTGCATTGTAAGTAGCCGTGTAAGTGCTGGGGCTGGTAAAAGGCGATGGCACAACATTGGTAACAGGCCAGCCAGCTGAATTAAATGTAGCGCTTACACCGGCATATGGACTTGAGCCAAATGATACGGTGCTGGCCACAGTATTGCCCGAATAATTATAATATGTTGCACCATAGCCGGGAGATGAATCAGTAGTAATACGCCCCAGGTTATCGTAAACATAAATATCAACACTGCCGGTGGTGTCTATGCTGTTATAAACTGTGCAGGCGGGCAATTGTGTAGTATTATTATTCTTTTTGCACTGCGAAAAGAATAAACCCGATATTATAACAAAAAGAATAAAGTAAATCTTTTTCATGTAGTGTGGCTTTATATTCAGATGCGAATATAGAAAATAAAAATGCGCTACATTTTCCCGTTCTTCCAGGTGTGCCTTCAGACCAACTTGGAAGTTTAAATGAATCGTATGGGTCTCCTGACCCATACAGCTTGCAATATCTACTATTCCAAAACTTATCAGCCGTCTTTAGCTAAAGTCGGTATTCAAACATTCAATTTGCGCACATCGCACGTTATTTTGGTCACTAGGCTAAAACAATCATTGCAAGTTCCGGGTTGGTCTTCGACACATTCGGAAAAACGGGGCGGGAGGATGAGTTGGCTGTTGGTCTATTTTCCGAAGATGTCTTATAATATCATTACGTTAAGAATAAAACTTCCGTTATTGATTTTGGCGGCTTATATTAGTTTTACCTGCAACCATTTCATTTACACTTATGGATTCAAGAAGAGACTTTTTGAAAAAAGCTATACTGCTTTCAGCGGCAGCAGGGGTTTCGCAGGTTTTGCCCATGTCAATTCAAAAGGCATTTGCCATTAACCCCGAAACAGGCAGCACTTACCTGGATGCAGAGCACGTTGTGTTCCTGATGCAGGAGAACCGCTCTTTCGACCACACCTTTGGCTCCTTGCAGGGTGTCCGTGGCTTTAATGATCCCCGTGCCATCCGGCTGCCCAACAAAAATTTAGTGTGGCTGCAAACAAATGCCAAAGGCGAAACATATGCACCTTTCAGGTACGATATAAAAAATACAAAAATAACCTGGATGGGCTCGCTGCCACACGGATGGGAAGGCCAGATTGATGCACGCAATGAAGGCAAATACAATGGCTGGCTGGAAGCAAAAAAAATAGATAATAAGGAGTATGAACACATGCCCCTAACCATGGGCTACTACACCCGCGATGACCTTCCTTTTTATTATGCCCTGGCAGATGCCTTTACCGTTTGCGACCATAATTTTTGCTCCTCATTAACGCCCACAACCCCCAACAGGCTTCATTTCTGGACGGGAACCGTTCGCTCCGAACAAAATGAAAAGTCAAAAGCATGTATCAGAAATGAAGATTCGGATTATGATAAAATGCATAGCTGGAAAACTTTTCCCGAGAGGCTGGAAGAGAATAATATTTCGTGGAAAATTTACCAGAACGATATAAGTGTAGATGGTTTGGTTACCGGTGAACAGGATACCTGGCTCGATAATTTTGGAGATAACCCTATTGAATTTTTTACTCCCTACAATGTTCAGCTTTCCGAGCGTTACATCAGCTTTCTGGAAAATAAATCAACCACACTTCCGGCCGAAATTGACGCACTTGAAAAAAAGCTGGGGTCAATGACTGCTGCCGATAAAAATTATAAAGATGTTCAGAACCAGCTAAAGGACCAGAAACATCTGCTTGAAAGGGTAAACAAGGATAAATTAATTTACACCCGCGAAAAATACAATCAGCTTTCAACACATGAAAAGAACCTGCACGAAAAAGCTTTTTCCTCAAACGTAAAAGACCCTCATTATCACGACCTGGTTCCGCTGAAATATAAAGACGGAGACATGGATAGGGAAATTAATATCCCTAAGGGCGATGTGCTGCACCAGTTTCGTGAGGATGTAGATAACGGAAAATTACCAACGGTTTCGTGGATAGTGCCGCCTGAAGCTTTTTCCGACCATCCGTGTTCGGCATGGTTTGGGGGCTGGTATTTAAGTGAGGTAATGGATATCCTTACCAAAAATCCGGAGGTATGGAAAAAAACCATCTTTGTGCTTACCTATGATGAGAACGATGGTTACTTCGACCACCTTCCTCCATTTGTTGCACCCAATCCTTACGATGCATGTACCGGTAAAACTTCTGCCGCCATTGATACCAAAGTTGATTTTGTAACCATGGGCCAGGAAGAGGCAAAACCCGAGGTTGATAAAAAAGACAGGCGCCAAAGCTCTATTGGATTAGGCTACCGGGTGCCCATGGTAATTGCCTCA
The DNA here is from genome assembly GCA_903889265.1 of uncultured Bacteroidota bacterium. Lineage (GTDB taxonomy): Bacteria > Bacteroidota > Bacteroidia > Chitinophagales > LD1 > Bog-950. The sequence goes on along the minus strand of CAISWS010000335.1, from coordinate 6,315 downwards.
CCCTGGAGCCGCGGCGGCTATGTAAACTCGCAGGTATTCGACCATACCTCTTCTTTGCAGTTTCTCGAAAATTTTCTTTCGCATAAAACCGGAAAGAAAATTGAAGAAACAAATATCAGCCCCTGGAGAAGGACCGTATGCGGAGACCTTACCTCTGTGTTTCGCCCGTATAAAGGCGAAAAACTAAAAGCCCCGGCAGCATTAAACAAAGAACTGTTTATTGAAAGTATCCACAAAGCAAAATTCAAAAATCCGCCGGCAGATTATAAAAACTTGTCGGCAGAAGAAATTGAAGCTATCAATACACAGCCGCATGGAGCACCTTATATGCCAGAGCAGGAAAAAGGCATCCGTCCGGCCAACGCATTACCATATGAAATTTATGCCGATGGGAAATTGAATGGCGGTAAAGATGCATTTGAAATAACGTTCGAGTCGAAAAAAAATATGCTTGGTAAAAACGCTGTAGGAGTGCCCTTCACGTCCTACGCAATCTATAAAGATGATTTAAAAGCCCGGTCCTATGCAGTAATTACCGGCGATAGCATTAAAGACCAATGGCATATAGCCGACTTTGAAAATGCCAATTATCATTTGGAATTACATGGCCCTAATGGGTTTTTCAGGTCTTTCAGGGGCGATCACAATGATGCCGCTGTTGATATCGCTTGTGCTTATCAGGCTGCAAACAATAACCTTACCGGCAATATTGAAATAACCCTTCAAAACAACGCCGGCGCACCTTGCACATTCGAATTAACCAATCATTATACAAAAGCGGTGCAAACAAAACAGCTTGCGGCGCAAGGCTCCTCATCAGTCGTTTTCGACCTGTATAAAACTTACGGTTGGTACGATGTTTCTGTAAAAATAAAAGGCAATAGTGCTTTCGAAAAAAGATATGCCGGCAAAGTGGAAACCGGGAAAGAAACTTTTACCGATCCGATGATGGGCAGGGTAATTTGAGCCTCCAAATCATTACGGTATTACAACTTTCTCTTTTGCCTGGCGGGGATTGAAGTGGCTTAGGCATTTATAATGCGCCTACTATTATCCGTCCGCCCATACATAAATCAATCCCTGGTAACAGCAAGCATTACCGCCAGGGAATCCATATAATCACGCCAGTGCACTATTTTCCGGCCTTCAATGGTAACTATAGAACAAAACCGGTTATCATAAGCTTTACCGGTATGGGGAACAGTGCCATGCACTTCATATTCAAGGATAACTACATGGGGCTGCTTTGATTTGTGTACACGTAAATTATTAGCCGCATAGAGCACAATGGAGTAATGCCCAAACCAATCCATGTACGCTGCCCGCCCTTCAATCCGGTTGGCAAACCCCGGAATATTATACAGGAACTCAAAAACTGCATTTTCAGCCACAGCATCCCAGAAATGTTCTCCATCTACTTCACCCTTTAAGCCTTCTATAATGATTTGAAAAAAGGGTTCTGCGTTTTTATTAAATGCAGGATGCTTTCTGTCTGCTTTTTCCGTTTTACTTGTTTTACTTTTCATCGTTGAAATTTTACTTTATTGGTCTTTCATAACCGGGCCTGCTTCATCAAAAGTCATACTATTAACGTATCACCTCACTACAACCTCAGTTGTAGTGCATCCCGGTCTCTCCTGTACTTGCTCGCGGTCCTATTTTACCATCGCCTGGTAGTGCCCCTGTCCTGAAACAGTAACACCACCCTGCAACCGCCATCCCTCAGCAAGTTTTTGATTTACCAGTGGTATCAGGGCATCATATTTACCCGCAACAAACACAATAGTGTATTGCTTCGACTCCTCAGCCACCGGCCTTGAGTACGACATTAAAAGGTTTAGCCCTACAAAGGCAATAATTACCAGTGCAAATTGCGTAACTGAGTTTTTCATAATTGAAGGTTTTATTTTAAAGTGTATTAATCAACTCCTGTTCTTTTATAACATCCAGGCCAGCCTTCGGCACCGGAAAACCCCGCGCAAGGTTATAATCCCTCATATCAATCAATGTTTCAGCTAAATCAGCGCGCACAAATGGAAAATCCTTTTTCCAAAGCGTATCATCCGCGTTAAAATCCATCGGCATCATCAGCGGAAACTGCGATAGCTGCAACGAAAGTTTTTCCAGTTGCTTACTTCCAACAGTAATAATCTCCGGGTTTTTCCCATACGCCTTGGCAGCAACATCAACTAACTGCCTGATAGAAACCGACACCGTTGAAATAGTATTGTAAACAGTTGAATGCTTCTCAATTTCAACCGCCATCAGCAGTGCTTCAGTTAAATCATCTGCATTGGTCAAGCTCAAGGCGTGGGGCGCTCCATCTTCGGGCAATAAAAACCGGTGGCATTTTTCAACCCGGTAAAGCCAGTAATAAAAGCGTTCGGTATAGTCATACTTGCCATAAATAAAGCTGGGCCGAAAGATGATGGTATCCAAATCGTGTTGTGCCAGTAAAAGACGTTCCATTTCAGCTTTCTTCTCACCATACGCATCCATCAGCGGTGAAACTTTTTGTGCCTCCGTGCACGTATGCGTTTCAAATTGCTCCGTTATTAGCTGCCCTTGATATTTCGCCACATCAAAAACCGAAACAGTGCTTATAAAAATGTAACGCCCCGCTTTGCCCTTAATCCCCTGTAAAAGCTTTTCAAAAGTAACCGGGTAATAACCACTAAAGTCAATAATGCAGTCCCAATATTGGTTGTAAATCTTTTCTATATCCGCAGTTTCCCGGTCACCTTGTATTTGCTTTACCCCGGTAAAAAGTTCAGCATTGGTTTTACCCCGGTTAAATAAAATAACATCATACCTGCCAGATGCAATCAGCCTTTCAGTTAAAGACCGGCCCACAAAATTGGTACCTCCCAGTATCAGTATTTTTTTCATATCTCAATATAAGGTTTTCTGTAATCAGTATGTTTTGGATGGCTATAAAGTCATCATCAGTTAAAAAATGACTTTCAAGTCAACTCCACATCAAACATATCTCTACAATAATTACAAACCAACACTTTGTGTAAACTTATAAATATGAAAACTTAAAATATCGTTTACATTCACGCCCAAATTAAATTACATAATGACTGCAAATAGAAAACGTGTCGCTGATTTTGTTGCACACTGCAACGAAAAAAACCTGAACAGAATATTACAGGTAATTGAAAATATTAAAAGCCCCGTATTAGCATACACCCAAACAGGCGAACCCATTTTAACAGAAGATTTGTCGCTCCTGGCATTTCCTAAAGCCAACAAAATTTCGCAGGAAGATTTCGACAAGCGCATGGAATTACTAAAAGGGCAAAATATAACCGAACAGGTACTGGCAGAATAGTGGTATTTTGAAATTATAATAATCGCAGTACTTTTCGTTTTAAGACTTCGGCGGACATTATTACATCCGTTAAAACGGCTTTGGATTTATGATCATTTTCAAGCTAAGCCAAATCAACTACACTCAGCACCAATTTTCCCTATCCCGTTAAGGAAACAGATTAAAGACCCTTACATCATCTCGGCCGTTGTTGCTGTGGCAACCTGTGCAAATGGCACCTTTCTCCGAAATCACATAACCCGACCCGTTTAATTTGTATTCCGCCCAAACCCAGCCTTGCTGCTGGTTGATATCGCCCGGCAATTTTTCCATTACCGCAAAGCCTGCCGGTTGTGTGCCCAGGCTATCGTTCTGTAGTTCCTTTACAATAAGCGAGCCCGCAGGAAAAACACCGCCCTGTGGTAGCTTCCCGCTGTCTGTTAGTGCAGCCTGTGCAATAACATTAAACCTCACCCTGAAAAATGCTTTATGCGCTGATTGCGGCGAAGAACGATGAATCTGGCTGTTATCCTGATAGTAAGCAAAGCCATTCAGCGATTGCGCCTTGGCAAATAGCGCCGCATCCGTTTCGGGGCCAGCGGGTGTTTTTTCTTTACGGCACTGCACAAGAAAAAGGCTTACAGCCAAAAGTAATAAGTATAACAAGCGTGTTTGCATAACTACATTTATTAACTTAGAACGGCCAATCGCGGTAATACTTACAAAAAGAGATTTTCAAAGTTCTAAAAACAGCATGCCGGATGCTTTCTTTCAAAATCATTTTTTGTATAAGGTTAATAATTATTGGTTTAGTTTAAGCACCTTAACTCAATCATATGAAATCCATCCTTATTGTTTTTATGATTTTCATATTTACCGTATTAGCCCCTGCCCAAACCACCCAAAAAGGTGCAACCGTCAACAACAAAGGCGCGGCTGTAAAAAACAGCAAAGGTGGCGGAGTTGAAGCTAAAAAAGGAGACGTTTCAGCCAAAAGCAGTACCGGCAAAGGTGTTGAAACCAATAAAAAAGGAATGGAAGTAAAAGGCAGCAAAGGAGGCATGACCATCCAGAAAAAGAAATTTGAAATCAAGTCAAAAAACGTGAATGTAAACCTGGGTAAATAGCACCACCAGATTTCGTTTCGCAGCGTTGCCCGGTGCCTGCTTACGGCTCAACACCCACCCCTAAAGTACTATAAACCTTGCTACAATGCTTGCCATCCGTTTCAGTAACATCGATATTACCCGGCTTGCTACCCCATATAACGGTAAGCATATTGTTCCCTGTATCACTCACCGCTTTGCAGTCCTTCGGAAATTTCCAGGTAAAGGAAGATGAATAGTTCACTGGCACAGTATAAGTAACCTGTTCGTTTTTTGCTACTGAGGTTTTACCGGTTATTTGAGGTGCTGGGATTAGTCCAAAATCCAGGGCTGTCCAGTAAGTAGAGAAGCATTTTTTATTGGCAGAAAACGGTACCATATGCCCGCCTCGCTGTTCGCAATGACCGGGATAAACAGGCAACGCATGGCCCATATGGCGCATTTTGTAATAGATAACCGCAGGCATTCCGTCAGGTCCGTTATAAATAAACTTATCAAGGCTTTTTACCTGGGCAAAATGCCTGATAGTTTGAGTAGGTTGTGCAGATATGCCATGCAGACAGGTCCACTGTTTAACCAACTGTTTGGCGTTACGCGGGTTAACCACCAGGTCCGCATTGCCATGAAAAACTATCACCTTCGGATACGGCCCCTTATAATCAGGGTTCTGCGCCCGAACATAACCTGCCCAGTGTTCGGGGCTAAGGCTGATAAACCCATACATACCCGCCATGGCGCTGAAAATATTGGTCGCAGTTTTATACGCCGCACCGGCAAAAATAGCGCCCGCTTTAAACAAATGGGGGTAGTCAGCTAACTCTACAACACTCATTGCCGCCCCTGCCGATAAACCGGTGATATAAATATTGGTTGTATCTGAGTTATAACTGTGTATCATATACTCAGCCATCTGCTCAATGGAGTAATCCTCGCCGCTGTTTTTATTAATGTCTTTGGGCCTGTAAAAGTTAAAGCACTGGCATGGATTATTAATAACCCGCTGTTGCGGATAAACCACTCTAAAACCATAAGTATCCGCAAGTTTATTCCAGTCAGTCTGTTTGGCAACTATTTTGGCGTTTTGCAAACAACCATGCAGCACTATCACCAGCGGCGCCTTTGCATCGGCCGCCAAACCCGGAGGATTATACATATACATCCGCAACCTTCCGGGGTTTGCACCAAATTTTTTAACCGGTTGCAATTTTTGCGAGAAAAGGCTCACTGGTAACAGAAAAAGAAATATTACAGATAGAGTGGTTTGCCTCATAAGGTTGTTTACAGTTTTCAGTCTGCGATTTACAATGTAATATAACGACAGCCCTACGCAACTGTAAACTTTAAACTGTAGCCTTCAAACTGCTAAAATTCGAAAAAATAATCCCCCCGCCTATCATATCCTCGCCCTCGTAAAAAACTGCACTTTGCCCGGGGGCTATAGCAGATACCTCCGTCATAAACTCAACCTTCATCCTGCCATCCATTTGTGTCAATATGCTCGATTCGCCATCGTGCTTATAACGCACTTTGGTAAGCGCATGGGTACCGGGCGCAATGCTTTCGTACTTCTGTAAATTAAGTTTGCCCACCCACATGCCGTTGCGGTTAAGGTCTTCTTCTTCACCCAGCACTACCGTATTGGTTTCAGGTATTATTTCAGTTACAAAAACGGGTTTGCCAAAAGCCATACCCAACCCTTTGCGCTGGCCAATGGTATAAAACGGATAGCCCTGGTGTTTGCCCAATACTTTGCCACTTGCATCAACAAAATTACCACCGGCCACTTTTTCTTCCAGTCCCGGTTCGCGGCGTTTTAGAAAGCCACGGTAGTCGTTATCGGGCACAAAGCAAATTTCATAGCTTTCGCTTTTGTTAGCCAGTTCAACATAACCC
>CAISWS010000334.1 GCA_903889265.1 uncultured Bacteroidota bacterium | reverse complement strand
GGACGATTATTGACTAATATTTTCAGGGTAAAAGCCGAAATTAATTATTACATTTTTATATTCTATTGCAGTTAAAGCAAGTATATTTAACTCCTGGAATAAAATTTTTTTTATAAACCAGGACCGGTATGCGCAGCCGCCTGAGTTCGCCAATACTAATAATTAGCTTAGAACCAGGAAAGGGATGCATATAAATGTTTTACCACCCCATCAGGCCTGCCATCCCTGAAATATCTGTAATCATCATAGATAAATATTCCAGAATCTATCACTTTAGCCAGTTCGTTATAGCTGGCAGAAAGTTCTCTTAAATTATCCCGTCTTTCTATCCCTAGGTAATCCAGAACGGTATGCGTGAATATTGCAGGGCCTGTTGAGGTATGAACAAAATCAGAATGAGAATAATTTATTCCTTCGTTAAACTTCCTTTTAATATTATTGAGTAAAGCCTTTAGTACAGGATGACCTTTCTCAGAACCCATAAACCATTGCTGGAAGTAAATTGAGGAGTCCTCAGGTGATAAAATAAACCGGATACCCGGTTTTAACCAGCTACCTATAGATGCACAACAGATAGTATCTATATCTGCATAAAAGCCTCCATATTCATACAATACAAAATACCTGAAGATATCAGATTTCATACTTGCAACCTTTACCCTGTTGCACTCTAAAACACACTGGTATAATTCAGGGTCTTTTTGCCGGATCATACTTAAACACTCCTCATCATCGCAATAATAATATGTGTAACCGGGATTCAGTTTTATCCAGGATTCGGTCAATTTTCTTAAATCGTGACCCATAACCGTAGGAAGCTTAGTATAGGGCCCTTTCCAGGTTTGCCATATCTTTTTGGGTATCATAGCTTGGGGGGATTAGCAATAAATATCGTAATAATATCTTTTTTATAGCCACAGAAATAATTATGCCGCCTTTTTTAAATTTGCTAATTCCAAAATAAACATTTTTTATTGAAAACAAACTCCCCTGAACTTCTTTATAAAATTGCCCTTACCATGTTGCCTAACATTGGCACCATACTGGCAAAAAACCTGCTGGCTTATTGCGGCAGTGCCGAGGCTGTTTTTAAAGCTTCAAAAAACAAGCTGGTAAAAATTCCTGCCATTGGAGAAGAGCGTGCGGAAGGCATTGTTAATTCCAGCGTGCTTGAAGATGCCGCCAAAGAGTTAAAGTTTATTGAAGACTTTAAAATCAAGTGCCTGTTTTTTACCGATGAAGCTTATCCGCAAAGGTTAAAGCAAATTGCAGATAGTCCGCTGATGCTTTATTATAAGGGTAATGCCAACCTGAACGCTGAAAGGATTGTGGGCATAGTAGGTACACGAAAAGCCACCGAATATGGCAAAGAGGCTACCCGCAAGTTAGTGGCCGACCTGGCAGCGCAGGATATACTGATTGTAAGCGGCCTGGCTTATGGGATAGATGTGGCTGCACACAATGCATCGCTGGAGCATAATTTAAAAACGGTTGGGGTGTTGGGCCATGGATTAAATACCATGTACCCGGCGCAACACAGCAATGTGGCCAAAAAGATGGTATTGCAGGGAGGCTTGCTTACCGAGTATAAGTCTATTGACGAAATGGCCATGCACAATTTTCCGGAGCGTAACCGGATAGTGGCCGGCATGTGCGATGCTATCGTTGTAGTAGAGTCTGCTATAAAAGGCGGAGCGGTTATTACTGCCAACATTGCAAATTCATACAATAAAGAGGTTTTCGCTTATCCGGGGCGTAGCATTGATAAAACCAGCGCGGGTTGTAATTTTCTGATTAAAACCTTTAAAGCCGGCATTATTGAAAATGCACACGACCTGCTTGAAGCCATGCACTGGACCCAACAGGAAGAAACGTCAAAGGGCAAAACCCGTCAGCGTCAACTGACTTTTGCCCTCAATGATGATGAACAGAAAATTTATAACTTACTAAACGAAACACCGGAAATTGAAATTGATAAACTGGCCGATATAACTGCCATGCACAGTAGTTCGCTGGCGGGGATATTGCTTGAAATGGAAATGAATGGAATAATTGTTTCTTTACCAGGTAAACGTTATAAGCTAATTTGAGTCCTCAACCAAACCCTCTTCAAAGGAGGGGGCTCCAAATCTTTCTCCTTGCGGTAAGGATTTAGGATGAAGGCCCATTGGCAATCATTAAACTTATTTAAACATGGCTTCTGCCTTTTCGCACGCAATAGCCGCAGTGGCAATTGGCAAAATTTCGAGGGGCGCACGCTGGCCCGGTGACCTGCATAAGGTTGACCTGAAATTTTGGCTGATAGCCATTTTTTGTGCTGTAGCACCCGATTTTGATGCCATAGGGTTTTGGCTGGGCGTTCCTTACGATTCTATGTGGGGGCACCGGGGCATTACCCATTCGCTTTTTTTTGCCGGTTTGCTATCGCTGGTTATGGTGCGCTTTTTTTATAGTGAGGAAAAAGGGGGCTCGCGGCGCTGGCTTATTTTGTTCCTTTTCTTTTTTGCCGCCACCGCATCGCACGGCTTTTTAGATGCCATGACCGATGGGGGGCGGGGCGTAGCTTTTTTGGCCCCTTTTAATAATAACAGGTATTTTTTCCCTTTCAGGCCCATCAGAGTATCACCCATCAGTATTACCCGTTTCTTTAGCGGGCGGGGATGGGAGGTGTTGCAAAGCGAGTTTGTATGGGTATGGATTCCATCATTTATACTTATGGCGTTAGCATCTTTTATAAAGAAGTTGCGCACTACGTAGTTGTTTTTTTAATTTGGCGCGTAAAACTTATTCCACTGTGGCGAAACAGCAAGCAAAATCAAAGTCATCAACCCCCAATAATCCGGCGGCAGCACCGGCTCAACCTGTTATATCCAAACCTGTGATGCAGCTTCCGGGCTGGTCGTATTATGTTTTCATTTTCTTGTTTACGTGTATGTTGTATTCCAATACGCTGTGGAACCAGTTTGCTATTGACGATACTATTGTTCTTACCGATAATAAATTCACCAAAAAAGGTTTTGGCGGATTGAAGGAGCACTTTACGCATGATATGTTTGAAGGTTTTTTTGGCGAGCGCGGTGCGCGGTTGGTGAGCGGTGGCCGTTACCGTCCGTTAAGTATGGCGAGCCTGACTGTTGAATACGAAATTGTGCGGCGCATACGCGGCGATAAGCGGGAGGAAATTACTGATAAAAATGTAATCATGGGTGGGGAGGCCGACCCTTACCTGGCCCCCATGCTTAGCCACGGCATTAACGTGTTTTTGTTTGCACTTACCTGTATTTTACTTTACTACATACTGCAGCAGGTTATACCCTCAAAATATTCACTGACCACACCTATCGGGAAATTTGGGCTTGCCTTTATAGCTACCTTACTATATGCTGCGCACCCCATGCACACCGAGGCCGTGGCCAACATAAAAGGACGCGATGAAGTAATGTGTATGCTGTTTTCGTTGCTGGCTTTGCTGGCCACTCTTAAATATGTAAAAACACAGAATATTATACATCTGGTTTGGGGCACTGTAATATTTTTTATGGCGTTGCTATCTAAAGAAAACGCCATTACTTTTATGGCAGTTATTCCGCTAACATATTATTTCTTTACAAAAGCAAAACCAAAAGATTACGCTTTAGCTGTTGGTGCCTATATTATACCGGTAGCAGTTTTTCTGTTATTACGAAGCAAATTTACCCAGGCAGGGTTAAACCAGGACTCGCCCGAAATACTTAATAACCCCTTCCTGCTGGCCACGGTGGGCGAGCGGTATGCTACCACTATCTTAACCTTCCTGTACTATTTTAAGTTGCTGGTTTTCCCTCATCCTTTAACCCACGATTATTATTTCAATCAAATCCCTTATGTTGATTTCAGCGATCCGTGGGTGCTTCTTTCCATTCTGATTAATGCAGGGCTGGTTGTTTATGCCCTGATGAACCTGAAGAAGAAAAGCATAGCGGCATACGCCATCCTCTTTTACTTCATTACTTTCTCTATCGCTTCAAACGTGCTGTTTACGGTAGGTGTTTTAATGAATGAACGTTTCATTTATATGAGCTCGCTAGGCTTTTGCATCTTATTGGCGTTTTTGCTGGTGCAGTCGAAAGACCGGTTTAAAATTTCGCCGAATGCGGTTATGGGAGTTTTCCTTTTAATACTAACGCTCTATTCAGTAAAAACCTTCTCGCGCAATTTTGACTGGAAAGACAGTTTTACCCTTTTCCGCCGCGATTCTATCCACAGCCCTAACTCAGCCAAAATACAAACCTCATTGGGTGGTGACTTAACCAAAGCCTCGGATTGGAATATTTCGGTAATGCGCGATAGCGGCATGATAAAGAAAGTATTTCAGGACCTCAGCAACGGTGGCAAATCTGAAGCGGAGCTGAATGCCATTAATGCATTGCCTGATTCAACCATCAGGTTTATGATACTGGACTCTTCTATTCAGCACCTTTACCAGGCAGTTAATATTTACAAAACACACTCCAACGCCTGGCTGTTACTCGGTAATGCGATGTATAAACGCAACCATAAGCCTGAGGAAGTTATTCCGATTTATGAAAAAGCAGGTGCTTACCGCGTGGGTGGTTATTACGATGCCAACTTTAACCTGGGCATTGTTTACAATGAAAGTAACCAGGCTATGAAAGCAAAAATAAACCTGCTGAAGGCTTACGAGATAAAACCTGAAAGCATGGAAGTGCGTTTTCTGCTGGCGCAAAGTTACGCCAAGCTGAACATGCCTGATTCGGCGGAGTATTGGTTAAACCGTGGGTTGGAGCTGAAAAAGAAAGACGCTGCCGATTACTACCTTATTGGTACTGGTTTTGGGAAAGTAGGCGGCAACCTGCCCAAAGCCATTGAGTATTTAAATAAAGCCATTGAGCTGAACCCCAAAGCCGAGCTTTATTACGAAGACCTGGGTGTTGCATATGGACTTAACAATCAGTTTGACGAGGCTATAGCTACATCGAAAAAGCTGATTGAGTTAAACCCTAAATACGCACCGGCTTATAAGAACTTATCTATATCGTACGGAAACAAAGGCAATAAGGCTCTGGCTGACGAATACAACCAGAAGTTTAATGAACTGATGGCAGCTGCTAATAGTAAAAAGTAATATTACCGGTTCCCAAGCCACCCTATCCTGCTATACAGAAGTATAGCGGGATATTTTTTTAGTAAACCCGGTTTACTAAAACAAAGGCATAATTTATTGTGTTATGTTACGCGTACTGCATATCTTTACAGCATAAGCGAGCGCATATTATTACCATCCCCGGTTATATAGCGCTTGTTTATTCAAAAACATAGCCGTACTGCTGCTTGCAAAAGCCGGCATTTCTCCCTTATCCTAAATATTTTAAAGCTGATATTTTTATGTATCAAAAAATTCCCCTTAAACCTTATCCTTCCGGCTGGTATGTTTTAGCTGCTACCAGCGATTTAAAGAAGGGAGACATTGTTACGCGCAAGTTTTGTGGTAAAGAGGTTATCGTATTTCGTACCCAATCGGGCAAAGCATGTGTAAGCGATGTTTATTGCCCGCACATGGGCGCACACCTTGGGCACGGTGGCGTAATTGAGGGAGAAACCATCAAATGCCCTTTTCACCATTTTTGTTTTGATACAGCGGGCAATTGTACCTCAACCGGCTATGGTTCAAAACCATCGCCTAAAATGAAACTGGGTATCCGGCATTACCGCGAAAAGAACGGCTTTATTATTTGCTGGTATGATGAATATGGAAACGCCCCAAGCTGGGAAGTGCCTGATATTGATAATAACGGCTTTAGTGAAATTTTAACCACCGACCTTGATTTAAAAAGCCATCCGCAGGAAACTACTGAGAACTCGGTTGATATTGGCCATTTCAGCATTGTGCATGGATACTCTAATGTTGATGTTTTGAAACCGCTTTATACCAACGGGCCTTATCTTACCTCCAGATATACTATGGGCAGAAAGGGTGATTTTGCGGGCATGGGCAAACTGATAAAAACAGAATTTGAAGTGCATGTATGGGGCCTTGGTTATTCGTTTGTGGAGGTAGATATTCCTGAACTTGGCATGAAAACAAGGCAATACGTTTTTTCAGCACCAACGGAAGAAAAACGTGTAAATCTTAAACTGGGCATGAGCATTAAGATTACAGACCCATCTAAAATATTTCCATTACTTGGCCTGATGCCCAAAGATTTATTAACCAAAATTGTTTTGCCCAAAGCCTTTAAAGGCTACTGCCACGATGTAAGGCAGGACTTTGATGTTTGGGAAAACAAAATATACATAGACCCACCCATTTTAGCCAAGGGAGATGGGCCCGTGGCACAATACAGGATGTGGTGCAGACAGTTTTACCCGGATGGCTTACAGCCAGGCAATACCGCTACTATAGAAAGTCATTCGGATTTGACGGCTGCTTAACAGAGTAGGTACATAAAAAAACGCCTCCGGCTGTCTGCGGGAAGGCGTTTGTTTTAAAAGTTAGTAAGTGGCGTTGGGGAGTAAAAGAGTAAAAATATTATCTTTTTTCCGATGGTCTTGCTTCGTTCACAACCAGGTTTCTGTCGGAGAAGTTTGTACCGTTCAATTGAGCGATAGCTTGTTTTCCTTCAGAGTCGTTTGGCATTTCTACAAAGCCAAATCCACGGCTGCGGCCGGTTTCGCGGTCAGTTACAATTTTGGCAGAAGAAACTTCTCCAAATTGTTGAAATAATTCTTTCAGTTCCTGCTCCCTTGCACGGAAGCTGATGTTTGCTACGTAAATGTTCATTGTTTAAAAAATAAAATGGTTAAGAAAACTGTTTAAAATTAAAATATCCCGCTAACAAAAGCAACTATTTATAAAAAATGTCTTTTGTCTTAAAGATAGCCGGATATTATCCTTTTGATGGTCGTGCTTCGTTAACCACCAGATTTCTTTGGTGAAAGTCAACACCGTTCAATTGTGCAATGGCCTGTTTGCCTTCAGAATCGTTGGCCATTTCAATAAAACCAAAACCACGGCTGCGGCCTGTTTCACGATCTGTTACAACTTTTACCGAAGTCACTTCTCCGTATTGCTCAAATAATTCCTTTAAATCCTGCTCCCGTGCGCGGAAGCTAATGTTTGCTACGTAAATGTTCATTGTTTAAAAAATAACTGATTAAAAAATACTATTTAAAATAACGCCATCGGGCCCGGTCAAAAATGGAAGCTTTATGAAGCCGGCCTTTTGCACGCTTTTTAAACGGCTACAAAGATAAATTAAAATTTGAATTGGGTAAATTTCTTAAAATGGCCGGTTAGAGGTGAGATTTTAGAGGCGAGATTTAAGAACCAACCCTAAATAGACTATTAGGAAAATGCAGTTATCGCACGGAGAAAATACCGAGTGAACAGCCGGGTAATACAAAATGATTAAATGCATTTTAGAGGTTTTCCGAAAAGGCCTGTTGAACTTTACTTAATGCTCAACACAAAAGCCTTGTTTCTAACCTATTACATCTAAAATCTGCTAATAAAAAGTTCTGGCAATGCGGAAACCCACGCTGTTTTGGCGGAAAACGACATAGCTGTTTTGTCGGGTAAAGACCCTTGCATAACGGATATCGTTATAAAATGCGCCTCCCCGCATTACTCTGTATGGGCCTGCTTCTGGACCTTCGGGGTTGTCGGAAGGGGAAACCTTGTAGTAAGAGCTGCTATAAATATCCCATAACCACTCCCACACATTACCGTCCATATCATACAAGCCCAGTTCGTTAGATGCTTTTTGCGCCACGGGGTGCGCCCTTTGTCCGGAGTTGGCGCCATACCACTCCACCTCATCAATATTGTCGCTGCCCGCGTAAATATGTCCCTTGGCTTTATTTCCTCCCCGCGCTGCAAATTCCCATTCGGCTTCAGTTGGCAGCCTATATCCTTTGGCGGTATCCAGGTATTTTACTCCTCCTGTAGAATCAATCAGGTAGCATTTTGAAAGCTTTTCTTTGCCACTTAACCAATTGCAATAAGCAATGGCATCATTCCATGATACATAAATAGCAGGTTGCTTACCCCGGCCCCAGCCGGCAGAGCCCATGGTATCTCTCTTGGTATCGAAACAGAACTTATCGTAATCTTCAAAGGTTGTTTCGGTTTTTGCGAGCCAGAAGCTTTTTACCGTTACATTATGCGGAGGGCCTTCGCCTGATTCAATGGTTTTGTCTGTCCCCATATCAAAAGTGCCGCCTTCCACCAATACAAATCTGGTAGTATCAATGGGTGCCCTTTTGGCCTGGGTTTTAGCCGCTTTTACCGTTGAGCCGTTTTTCTTTTGTTGAGAAAAACCAGAAACAGACAGAAGGCAGAGAATTGCCGTTACCAAATAATACTTCCTCATGCTAATATAATTTGAGTCTTAAAAACGTAAATGGTACAGGGCTAATATAAAAAATAATGGCGCCAGTGGCGCCATTAAAATAGAATTTATGCAGATATTAAAAAGCGTTTAGCCAACCGCGCATCATTTCCCAACTGGAGCCTTCGAACGTGAAAGCGATGATTGCCCAAATCAAAAATAAAAATGGCAACAGGCAGCTAAGGATAAATCCCTTTTTTTCATGCTTTAAGTGCATAAAGGTTCCCATAATAAAAACCACTTTGACAACCGAGAAAATAGCCATCAACAAGCTTATAGCCCACTTATATTTTCCACCATCCGTAGAAAACGCATCATAAGAGATAGCGATACCCACCTCAATAACTGTTACTGCTGAAAGGATGGCTATAGTTTTAACAGCTTCCTTTTTTCCGAAGCTATACTCGTTATCGTCCCAATGTAAGTGTCCTTGTACCGGTTCGTCGAAATTCATATCAATATATTTTTCAGTTAAGAAATTGTCTTTCAAAAATGTATTAAAGAAGATAAAAGCAAAGGAATACATATACCCAAACCAAATCCACAAAGTGCCAGTACAGTCCCAGTTTTTCAACCATTTCATAGTGGCCTACTTTATCAAATCTTCCGTTAGCTGCCGAAACTGCAAGCCAGGTATTTAACACTACCCCACCAAAAACGTGCAAGCCGTGGAAACCGGTGATAACGAAAAACAGGTTACCGAACAATATCACTTTAGTAGCTGCTGAAGCAGAGGTAGGTGTCATACCTTCTCTGATAAGGTGGGTCCATTCCAAATACTGGCAACCTAAGAACATGATGCCGCACAGAATGGTTGGTATTAAAAACGTAACCACTCCCCATTTATTCATCCTGTAACCTTCCTGCACAGCGCGAACCATGGTATAAGAACTAAGGATAAGTAAGAAGGTCATAAAACTTACAAACACAAGCGGCGCATGTAACTTATCGAGCCCAAATGCATGAACCGGTATTGAGCTGAAAACCTCAGCCGCCTTTGGCCATGCCGCTGAATTAGCAAAACGCTCAGCCGCGTATGCTATCAGAAATGAGGCGAATGTAAAAGTATCAGAGACGAGGAAATACCACATCATTACTTTACCATACCCAACCCTGAAAGGCGAGTGCCCGCCCTGCCATAGGTCTTTATCATCCTCGTGCCCGTGAGATATTGTAGCTTCTGCTGCCATATTGATATTTAAAATTTAATTAGTATTTATTGATAATTCAAAACCATAAAAACATACAGGTAAACCCAAACAATGTCAATAAAATGCCAGAAACTTACCAGCATTTCAAGATTAAGCTGACGCTTCGGGTTAATGATATTTCTTAACTCATAAATAGGATCCTTTCGCGACCGGATAGCTGAAACCAGAAAAACCAACGATACCACCAAACCACCAATAATATGCGCACCGTGCATGGAGGTAATCAGATACACAAAAGAACCAGCCAGGTTACCTGCCAACGGAAGGCCCATTTCCTTTAACTTCTGCCATCCTTCTAACTGCAAACCAAGAAATACCAAAGCCAACACAAACGAGGTAAATAACAACCACCTGAAAGCACTGAACTTTGCATGCCTGTAGCAATACAAGGATAACTGCATTACAACGCTTACTGCAATTATTACCGCCGTACTAACCATAAAAATATTGGGTAACCTGAAACTTTCCCAAACCCTGAAATCGCCCTTTTTGATTAACAATGCGCTGGTTATAGCCGCAAAAAACATAGTCATAGTAGCCATGCCTATCCACAAAGCAAATTTTTGCGGATGTACACCAGTGTACTCTTTTTTGTCGGTAATAAGATTGTTATCGCTCAAAGTTAACTGCATCAGAATTTTCCAAAAACTAAAGCCAGTTGCATAACCGGCAAATAAATAAATGAACCAAACATTAACATCTTAGCCGTTGCATCTTCACATTTTCTGTAATGATTAATGGCCAGGTACAAAAACATAACTCCCACCGCCGCAATAAAAATATTGGCAATAGGGCCAACCATATTTAAAAAATACGGCAGCATAGAAACCACTAAAAGCACCGAGCAATAAATAACATTCTGCAAAGCGCTCATACGTGTTTTACCACTTGCGGAAGGCAATAACATAATGCCAGCCTTTTTATAATCGTCAAACTGCACCCAAGCAATGGCCCAGAAATGCGGAAACTGCCATAAAAACTGCAGGCTGAATAAAAGAACAGCTACAAAATCAATTCTGCCGGTAGCGCAAACGTAGCCAATCATAGGAGGTAAAGCACCAGGAATGGCCCCTACAAAAACTGCTACAGAAGAAACCCTTTTTAAAGGAGTATAGATAAAGGCATAGGTTAATAAAGAAACTGCGGCTAACACGCCTGATATTGGATTGAAGAAGTAAGTTAGTACTAATATACCCGCTATACCCATTACACCAGCAGCCAATATAGCCTCTAATGTGTTCATGCGCTCAGCTGGCAAAGGGCGGCTTTGTGTGCGTGCCATCAACCTGTCAATATCCTTTTCAATTATCTGATTAATTGTGTTAGATGCACCTGTTACCAGTAAACCACCCAACGCAACCCAAAACAAACTTGTTACGCTGTAAAAGCCTGTAACCCCAAAAAGATAACCTATTACCGCAGAGAAGACTACGAGGAAGCTAAGCCTGAGCTTGGCAAGCATGGCATAGTCCTTTATCTTTTGAACGATAATGGCCGAAGGGCTAAGTGTTATGGAAATTGCTTTCGACATTGTTTTTACCAAAAATATTAATGAGCAGCTTCGCCGTCTTTTAATGGAACATTTTGTGGAGTAAATGGTCTGCCATTTACACTATAGTCATAAGCCCACCTGTGTACTTCAGGTATATCGCCAGGCCAGTTGCCGTGTAATCTTTCTACCGGAGCAGTCCACTCAAGGGTGTTTGAATCCCATGGGTTAGCGTATTCACCTTCCAGTTTTCTTCCTTTAAATATGCTGTAGAAGAAGTTAACCAGGAACAGTAACTGAGCCAGGAAAACAACAATTGCAACAATACTCATAAACGCTGCCAGGTTGTTGAAGTTGTTGAAGGTATCGAAGTTAGCGTAGCTGTAATACCTTCTTGGCAAACCAGTCATAAAGTGCATAGGGAAGAAGATACAGTAAGAACCAATTAATGTTATGTAGAAGTGAATCTGACCCAGTGTCTCATTCATAAACCGGCCATACAAACGCGGGAACCAGTGATACACACCTGCAAACATGCCGAAGAAAGCAGCAATACCCATTACAATGTGGAAGTGAGCAACCACAAACATGGTATCGTGCAACTGAATATCAATTGAAGAGTTACCCAAAATGATACCTGTTAAACCACCTGAAATAAACATGGATACAAAACCTATAGCAAACAATGCAGCAGCGGTAAGCCTTATTTTACCTCGCCAGATAGTGCCTATCCAGTTGAACACCTTAATGGCGGATGGAATGGCTATCAAAAGGGTGAACAATGTAAAGATCGCGCCCAGGTTCGGATTCAAACCGGTAACAAACATGTGGTGTGCCCAAACGATGAATGACAGAATCAAAATCGCCATTAACGAAATTATCATCGCCTTGTAACCGAAAATTGGTTTGCGCGAATGCACTGCCAGAACTTCAGATACAATACCCATGGCTGGCAAAATGATAATGTAAACCTCAGGGTGGCCTAAGAACCAGAATAAGTGCTCGAACAATATCGGTGAACCACCTTTGTAGCCCAATAATTGGCCGTTGATGATAATGTTATTCAGGTAGAAGCTGGTATCCAGTAAACGGTCAAACTCAAGTAAAACAACACCTGCTAAAAGGGCTGGGAAAGATAAGATACCTACAATAGCGGTGAACATAAGCGCCCATACCGACAAAGGCAATCTCATCATGCTCATTCCTTTTGTTCTGAGGTTCAAAACTGTAGAAACATAGTTCAAAGCGCCTAATAACGAGGATACAATAAAGAGGGTCATACCTAACGCCCACATATCAAAACCTAAACCCGAGCCTAAGTTAACTCCTGTATTCCTTAAACCATTCAATGGCGGATAAGCAGTCCAGCCACCTGATGCTGGGCCTGTTTGAATAAAGAATGAAAACAACATAACCACACCGGCTGAAAGGAAGAACCAGTATGAAAGCATGTTTACAAAAGGAGAAGCCATATCCCGTGAACCAATCTGGAATGGAATCAGCAAATTGGCAAAAGTACCGCTCAAACCACCGGTTAATACAAAAAACACCAAAATAGTTCCGTGCATGGTAATCAGTGCATAGTAGAACTCCTGGCTTATTCTTCCGCCTTCGGCCCATTTTCCTAAAAAGCTTTCAAGAAAAGGAAAGGTTTCATTTGGCCAGCCTAATTGCAAACGGAAAAGAACCGAAAGCAAGCCTCCGACAACACCCCAAAACATACCTGTTATCAGGAATTGTTTTGAGATCATTTTATGGTCCTGGCTGAAAATGTATTTCGTCAGGAATGTTTCCTCATGGTGATGTTCTTCATGACCGTGGATGTGGTCAGTGTCAACACCAGCGTGTTCTACAGAAGGAGCAGTTTGCATATAACAGGTATTTAAGTTCTCTACAAAATTTATTTCTTAATAAGCATTGCCGTTGGTTTCTTCTCATCGGCCTTAGTTGAATCACTTGCAGCAGCAGCGGGGGCTACCGTTTCCTTAGCCAAAGTCGGTTTAATCGTAGCATCGTAAAGTGATGTTTGCTTATTTAACCACTCATCATATTCAGGCTGGGTAACCACAATAACTTCCCTCTCCATACCAAAGTGCGACTTACCGCATAACTCTGCACAGGCAAGTTCGTATTTAAAAGTCTGCCAGCGGGGTTGACCTGTTTCAGGATTGATAGTTTGCCACCAAGGCTGAGTGCTAAGATATTTACGCATCTCTTCGGTAGTCATGGTTGGGGTAAAATAAAACTCAGTAGGAGTACCAGGAACACAGTCCATTTTAACACGGAAGTGAGGCAGGTAGAAACTGTGAATTACATCCTGAGCACCTAGTTTCATCAAAGTAGGCCTTCCTTTTACCAGGTAAAGTTTATCAGACATAAAGTCATCGTGGCTCTTAGGGTCGTTCCAGTTAATACCTAATTCGTTGGTTGGTGTAACGTGAGCAGTATCAATAATACGTTCACCGAACTTTCCATCTTTACCGGAGTAACGGAGCATCCAGTTAAACTGTTTACCCGTGGCCTCTATTACCAGCATATTTTTGTCGCGGTCTCTTGTAAAAATGGTAAACCACTCATACATACCCATTACAATCAATACAGTTAAAACGATGGTAGGAATAATGGTCCAAACAATTTCAAGCGTGTTGTTGTGCGCGTAGAAATAAGCTTCGTTAACGCGGCTTTCGTTGTAGCGATATGCAAAATAGAACAAAGCGGTTTGAGTTAACACAGCAACCACCAGGATAATTATCATGGTCATGTTAAACAGGTAATCGGTTTTTTCACCATGCACCGAAGCTGCCTTGGGAACCATTACCGGCATTAATTCTTTAAATGCATACGCAGAGCCCGCAAACATCAGTACCAAAAAGCCCAGCAGCAAATAGCCGTTAATCCGGCTTTGATTTGTGTAGCTGCGCACACCATCTTTTAATTCAGTTGCAACTTCACTGGCCTTGGCCGTTAACACCAGAACAGTGAATAATAAAACAACTATCGCAAAACTTAAAAATGCTATCATGATGATTTATGTTTCTTTCAGTTTATCAAATGCTCAATTAAGAATATACTACTTCCAGTCTTTCGTTCTCTTTCAAATACGGATCGTTTTCAGGTATAATAGGGCGTTTAGCCAGGTTATTAAAGAACATGAAAAGGAAAACGCCTAAAAATCCGGTAAAAATCATCAACTCACCAATGCCGATACCTGATAAATTAGATTCCGGTACCTCTGCTTCTTCTGCCTCGGCCTTTTCGCCCTTAGCACCTTCCGCTTTTTCGCTTTTCCCTTCGGCTTTCATTTCGCTCTTTTCAGCAGTTTTGCCCTCCATTTTGGCTTCCATCTTTTCGCCCTTCTCCAATTTTGCAAACAAAGGAGCGTTTTCAGTAGCTTCCAAAGCCTCCTTCTTTTTAGCTGCTACTACCGACTTTTCCCAACCAGACTCTACAAAAGTATAGTTAAAAAAGTCGACATAGTGACCTAATATTAAAAGGGCAGCGCCAAAGCCAATCAATTTAAAGTTACGCTTTGCTCCGCGTTTGATTAACACTAACAAAGGGAAGGCAAAGTTAATTGCAAGCGCTAAGAAAATTGTAAACTTGAAATATCCGGTTCCGAAACGTTCAACCCAAAAGCTGGTTTCTTCAGGTATGTTGGCAAACCACTGAAGCATGAACTGATCGAACCAAAGATATGACCAGAAGATTGAAAACCCGAACAATAACTTACCTAAGTCATGTATATGGTTTTCGTTTACACGCTCTAAATAACCCTGAGATTTAAGGAACAAAACCAACAGAATGGTCATAGCCCATGCCGCGCAGCCGTAGCTGGCAAAGTTATACCAGCCAAACAGGGTAGAATACCAACCAGTGTCGAGGCTCATTAACATATCCCAGCTAATAGCAGATTCAGATACCGCAAAGATTACGATGAAGGCAGCGCACAACAGTTTAGAGCGTTTGTAAACCTTAGGGTCAGTTTGGTCAGTGCGGGCAAAAAAGTTATTTAAAACGATTGATGCACCGGCCCAAAGTGAAGCATAAACCAAAACTCTGCCAATCCAGAAAGCCGGGGCGAAGTAAATTATCTTGGTAGTAGTTTCAGGGTTAACCGGTGAGTGGATGATGTGGTTAACATGCTCATAAAGATTATGAACTCCTAAAACACCCAGAATAAGAATAAGAGCCAGCATAAAACCACCGATACGCGCGAAGGCAGAAAGAGAAAGGAAAATTCTTTTCTCTAAAGTTTGCCAGCTACCATAAGCAATCTGACCGGCAGATACCGCAAACATACCGAACAAGCCAATACCGGTAAAGTAGTACGTGCAGGCCAGAATGTTTGACCAAAACCGTCCATGCTGGTTATGAGGATAAGCAAAGAACACCAGGATCATCCCTAATAGCCCGATACCCATCATGTAGAAGAGGTTCTTCTTTATTTTATCGGTAAATTCAAAAGTTTCCTTCATTTTATATCTGTTTCAGTTATTTTCTAAAAGCTTAAACCTGTTTATTTCTTTTTTGCATCAGCAGGAGCCGCACTTGCGGTTGCCCCGGCACCTGTTGCATCACCTTCAATACCTGCAAGGCTCTTGATATAGTGAATTACCTGCCATCTTTCTTTTACCGAAAGCTGATACCCGTAACCGCCCATCATGTTTTTACCATAACTAACTACATAAAAAATGTTGCCGTCTTTAACCTGTGGCAAACGTGTTTTGTAGTTGGGTGGCCTGCTGGTATATGGACCATCGCCGCCACCGGGTAATTCAATTAACTGGCCGTTGCCTTCGCCTTTAACGCCGTGGCAGGGAGTACAGTTAATATCATATAATCTTTTCCCTTCCGCCTTGTTATCATCTGTGTAGGGAAGCGGGTCTTTAATTTCACCTCCGGCACGGTCAAACTCGGCCTGCCACTGCGCATCGGAATGTGTGTAGTGGTTTTTAATCACATAGCTCATCAGGTAAGCAGGGTTCGACCTTACTGCTGAATCGTTGGGTATATAACCGTAAGGAATAGTTTTTGCAGCCGGGTAACGTGCCGACATTAAATTACCTTCAGGCGTGGCCACATCACTGGCAACATATGCCTTATAGGAATTTGAATAAGTCATGTCGGGCATGTAAATTCTGCCGGGCGTTTTAACGTCTCTGCCGCATGAAGCTAATACCAGAGCTACAGCTAAAACAGGAATTAATTTTATAATTTGGTTTCTCATCTTCGTTCTTAGCGATTTCCGTTTTATAATCCTTCGTTTTCAGCAAACACTTTGTCCTTAACTTCAACAGCGCCTTCAGTTTTGCAAATGCTTCTGATGGCATTCAATTCGTCATCAGAAAGTTTTTCAGCGTCAAATACCAATGCAAAGCGGTCGTCTGTAGTTCTCTTGTCAAAAATTCTTGGAACACGGCCTGGCCACAGGCGGTTTCTTACCAGGTAAGTTAAGGTCATTCCCCATGCAGAGAACAATACGGTTAACTCAAAAGTAATAGGAATAAAAGACGGCAGCGGCCAGTAAGGCTTACCACCCACGTTTAACGGATAGTTGTAAGTCATTACCCAGGTCATAAACGTAAGCGCCAGGGTTGTACCTGTTGCACCGAATATAAAACCGGCAGTATGCAACCTTGTTTCGCGATATCCTAATGCGTTTTCCAGTCCGTGAACCGGGAACGGAGTAAGGCTTTCGTAAATGGCGATTCCTTTTGCCCTGATGTGCGCTATGGCATGAAGGTATACTTCTTCATGATCCCAAAGGCCTACTACAAATTTGTTTGGTTCTGCTGATTCCATATGCTCTTTATATCTTTTGATTCCTTAATTGAAAGCTTCGCTTTTTTTAAGGTATTAGTTTTTATCATCTTTATTTAAAGGACCTACCGATTGTAACCCTACAAAGCCACCATTGCTGGCTGTTGAAGAATTAGCCGCTTTAGCTCTTTCCACTTTTGCCACTTCAGATGAAATACGGAAGATGGCTTTTACTTCGGCAATTGCGATAGTTGGGAAGAAGCGCGAGAACAACAGGAACAGGAACAGGAACACTGAAATTGAACCTAAATAGATACCCCAGTCAACCCATGTTGGCGAGAAGTAGTTCCAGCTAGATGGCAAATAATCATCAGCCAGAGAGGTAACGATGATTACAAAACGCTCGAACCACATACCAATGTTAACGAAGATTGAAAGGGCGAATGTCCAGTAAAGGTTCCTTCTGATGCTCTTAATCCAGTAGAACTGAGGCGTAACAACGTTACAGGTCATCATGATAGTATAAGCCCAGAAATATTTACCAAGGATACGATTGTAGAAAGCAAACTGCTCATACATGAAACCTGAATACCATGCAATAAACAACTCAGTTAAGTAAGCGATACCAACTATTGAACCTGTAAGCACGATGATTTTATTCATCGACTCGATGTGGTTGATAGTGATATAATCTTCCAGGCTGAACATTTTGCGCGAAATCAACATCAGTGTTTCCACCATGGCGAAACCTGAGAAGATAGCACCCGCAACGAAATACGGGGGGAAGATAGTAGTGTGCCATCCCGGGATAACCGAAGTTGCGAAGTCAAATGATACGATGGTGTGAACCGAAAGAACCAGTGGGGTAGAAAGACCGGCCAATACCAATGAAAGTGATTCAAAACGCTGCCATTGTTTAGCGGTACCTTGCCAGCCGAAACTCAGGATATTGTATATCCATTTTCTCAGTTTGCCTTTTGAGCGGTCGCGGATAGTTCCGAAATCGGGCATCAGACCTGAATACCAGAATAAAAGCGATACCGAGAAGTATGTTGAGATTGCAAATACGTCCCAAAGAAGCGGAGAGTTAAAGTTAACCCAAACAGGGCCACGGGTATTTGGTATAGGGAAGATAAAAGGAGCATCCCAAACACGGCCCATGTGAAAGATAGGGAACATACCCGCACAAATTACCGCAAAGATAGTCATGGCCTCAGCGGCGCGGTTGATACCTGTTCTGTAACGCTGACGGAAAAGTAAAAGAATTGCGGAAATCAAAGTTCCAGCGTGGCCGATACCGATCCACCAAACGAAGTTGGTGATATCCCATGCCCAACCAATTGTTTTATTTAAACCCCATGTTCCGATACCGAACCAAACAGTCCAGGTTAAACAGAAAACAAAAAAACAAGCCCCGGCACCGGTGATAAGGGTTGCAATCAGCCACATAGGTGTTATCCTTTCTGTAGGCGCAACCAGATCGTCCGTGATCTTGGTGTAGTTCTTGTCTAATCCATTGATTAGCGGTTCCCGGAATTCTGATTCGTATGCGTGCATTTCTAAAAATTAATCAGTTTAAAAATTTTCTTTAGTATTAAGTAGCAAGTATAAAATATTGAGAAAACAGCCTTCTATTTTGTCTTCAACTCCTCCAGTCTTTATACTCAATACTTTATACTCTTAATCTATTTTATTTATGCTTTCGGGTGATAGTAATCTATTACTTCGTATTTCTTCTCTTCTTCACGATTACGCACTTGTGTTAAGTAAAGAACGTTTGGCATGGTGTGAATTTCTTCAATAACACCGAATGCTCTTTCGTCCTGGAATTTCCTGGTCACTTCGCTTTCCTTGTTGTTTCTGTCGCCAAAAGTGATGGCGTTGGTAGGGCAAGCTGTTTGACAAGCCGTGTGTATATCGCCGTACTCTTTTACAGTGCCGTCTTCAGCTAGCTTCAGGCCGGTTAATACGCGGTTAGCTTTTTTAGCTTCCAGTTTACCACCTTGTAAACGCTGAACACAGAATGAGCATTTTTCCATTACCCCTCTTGAACGAACTGTTACATCAGGGTTTAGTACCATACGTGTAAGCGGCTCGTGCATTTCAAGAGTAGTTTCGCTTAACGGGCGGTTGTTATCAGTACCCCATCTCTTATCAAAAGAATCAGCCTGTTGGTAATCGTACCAGTTAAACCTTCTTACTTTATAAGGGCAGTTGTTAGCGCAGTAACGGGTACCAATGCAACGGTTATAAGCCATCTGGTTCAAACCTTCGCTGCTGTGGTTAGTAGCGGCAACCGGGCAAACGTTTTCGCAAGGTGCATTATCGCAGTGCTGGCACATTAAAGGCTGGAACACCACATCCGGATTGTCAACTTCGCCGGTATAGTAACGGTCAATACGCATCCAGTGCATTTCGCGGCTGCGGCGAACCTGGTCTTTACCTACAACCGGCACATTATTTTCAGCATTACAAGCTACCACACAAGCGCCACAACCGGTGCAGGTGTTCAGGTCAACTACCATGGTCCAATGCGGGCCCGGGTATTCGTGCTTATCGTACAGCGTAACCATGTTTTCAAGAATTTCCTTGCGGTCGGTGTTACCGGCGCTGGCGTCTTTCTTGTATTCATGTAAAGTAGTTTCCTTAACGGTATAGCGGGTTTTAACTCCACCCAAATCCTTCATGGTAATGTTGAAGTGGGTTTGGGTGATAGCCAGCTGTTCGTTTTTATCAGTTTTGGTAAGCGTTGCCTGGGCAACGTTGCTGAAGTTTCCGTCTTTAGCCGCAGCTAAGAACTGGAATACGCCCTTACCATTTCTCAATTCAGGGTTAGCTATACCTTCGCGGCCATAACCTACAGCAATACCGAAAGTGCCGTCCGGGGTTCCGGGAACACCAACTACTGGCAATTCAACGGTTTGGCCGTTAGCGGTAAGTTTACCGATTATATACCTTTTCTCTTTGAAGTCGCCATCGAAGTTGTAGCCGTTTTTCACTAACCATTTAGGGCTCGCTACGATGTAGTTATCCCAGGTAATTTTAGAAACCGGATCTGGTAACTCCTGTAACCATGGATTATCGGCCCAGTATCCATCACCTATGGCAATTGATTCGTAGAATTTAACCTGGAAATCGCTGCCTAAAGCAGATGCAGCAGCAGAT